>NZ_JAWOVM010000091.1:0-14469 GCF_033339895.1 Vibrio sp. 1751 | reverse complement strand
AGCGTTTGCGGTGAAAATGGAAAATTAATCTAATGTGAATGAATGTTTATGAAGCAACGTTTTATTAATATTGATGCGCATAATGATCGCGCCTATAAAAGCACCGATATCAACAACTGTTTAATGTGAAATAATATGTTTTTGCATTGATTCGATAATTTGTGCCGTCATGCCCCAGATGAAATGCTGTCTATATGGGATAGCAAATACACGATGACTGCTTCTTTTTAGGTCAAATTTGGTGCTATACAATTTTTTGGGGTTCAGAATATGGTTGGCAGGAACCTCAAAAACTGACTCTACTTCATTTGGGTCAATATGCGTTTTATATTCCGGAGAAACAAAAGCCAAAAAAGGTGTCACATTAAACTGACTAATCGTTGGTAGTGTAGGCAGTTGACCAAACACATGAATATGCTCATCTTCTATCCCAACTTCTTCTTTGGTTTCTCTTAAAGCGGTATTCACGAGCTGAATATCTTCCTGCTCATATTTGCCACCGGGAAAGCTGATTTGTCCCGGATGATGGCGTAAGTGGGCTGCACGCTTAGTCAGAATGACTTGTAACCCGTCATCGCGTTCCACAAAACCGATTAAGACTGCCGCATCTCTCAGGGACTTTTCTTTCATCCATTTCAGTCGTGCAAGGGACTCTTTGTGGTAGCCCGTTGGAAGCCGAAATTGAAAGTTCTGTAGTAAATGAGTTTTGTCGATAACCAAACTGAGTCCTTATTTATCGTGCCTAACCATTATTTATTATACTCAAAGACGGCAAAGCGTATGGCGTTATCGTTACTGGTTACCAAATAAAGCATTCGCATTAAAACACTCGCCAGCACTTTCCCTCTTTGTGTCGTGTGTCTCACTCTACTTGAACATATTAATTTGAAACTTATAAGGTTATACACCATTCTTTATTTTAGGACGTCACTATAGGGCAAGTATTGGCCAATGAAAGGGATTATTTTCACCGAGTTCATGGAGTTAGTGGAAGAGAAATTCGGTCTTGATGTGTTAGACCAAGTTCTCGATCTTTCTAACGATGAAGGTGTTTACACCGCTGTTGGTAGTTACGATCACAAAGACTTAGTTAAGTTGATCGTGAATCTCAGTAAAGTATCTGGTGTTCCCCCCGAGCAACTGCAAGAGGTGTTTGGAGAGTGCGTCTTTTTGAATTTACTTCGCTCTATTCCTAGTCACGCCAGTTTGCAACAGTGTGAAACGACGTTTCAATTTGTTCGCCATGTTGAAGATTTTATTCATGTCGAAGTTAAGAAGCTCTATCCTGATGCTAACCCTCCGCAATTTGATTTCATTAGTGAAAACCAATCCCAATTGGTATTTGACTACCACAGCGCAAGATGTATGTCTCACGTATGCTTAGGATTGATAAAAGGTTGTGCTGCACATTTTGGTGAGGTAGTTCATATCAAACATCAAAACCAGTCAGAAGATGGCAGCAAAGTACGTTTTTGGTTAGAGGCTCAATAAGAACGATATGACGGGAAGTTCCTCATTAGAAAGGAAACTCAAACGAGAAGTTGCATCAAGAAAAGCAGCTGAGCAGCTGTTGGAACAGAAAAGCTTAGAGTTATATGAATCCAACCAGCAACTCAGTGTTGCATTGAAAAAGCTGGAGCTGAAATCTAAAAAGGATCTGCGTAAGTTTGAGTTTGAAGAGCAAATTGATGCCACGTTGATTAAGTTCGGTCGTACTTTTTTATCGAGCACGTTCGATGAAGCAATGATAGCGAGCTTTATTGAGCAGCTCACTTCTAACTCGATCATTTCTGCGGCTTACTTGTTTCTTGACGCTACAAAGCTGAGCTCATTACGTCGTCATCACTTTGGTCACTTACAGCTTCGTCATAACAACGAGATTTTCACCACTCCTAATTGGCAGGGAGAGAATTTGCATTTGCCAGTTATCATTGATGGGGAAACGGTTGGGGAGTTGATTTTCTCTGTGTTGCAAGATCAAATCGATCAGTCTTTTATTTCCAAACAGATGGAGCTCGTGTCTGACTTAGTTCATGGTGTTATTGGTCGACACTTAAGTTTAGAGCGAGAGGTCGAGCTGAGAAAGCGGGCTGAGGAATCAGAAAAAGCGACGAAGGAGTTTGTCGCCATGATTAACCATGAGCTGCGAACTCCTCTCAATGGCGTATTGGGTAGTGCGGAGTTATTGAGTCGAACCCAATTAGAAGAAGAGCAGCGTCAATACTTGAGCAATTTGACTCAATCAGGGGACTTATTGAGAGTTATCATTAATGATCTTCTTGATTTCAGTAAGATGAATGCCGGTATGATGGAAATCATACATAAAGTTTTTGCCTGGGAGGAGCTTGAAAAAGCCATCATGGGTGTATTTGCCGCTAAGGCTGCGGAAAAACGTATCCATTTCTCTATCGACAAAAAGCTGGGGATCCCGGAATTTTTAGTCGGTGACTTAGAGCGCATTACACAAATTTTGGTTAACTTGGTGGGAAACGCGATTAAGTTTACTCACTTGGGTGGTGTCGTGTTACGTGTGGAATGGCTTAACGGCACGGCTTATTTTGAGGTTGAAGACACTGGTATTGGCATCCCAATAAAAGCACAGCCGTCACTATTTGATCCATTTGTCCAAGTTGATCGCTCGGCGAAACGCAGCTTTGAAGGTTCAGGTTTAGGTCTCGCGATTTGTAAAAATCTCGTGGATTTGATGCAAGGTCAAATTAGCTTTGAGAGTGAAGAGCGCAAAGGGACAACTTTTAAAGTTGCTATTCCTCTTGAGGAAGGGCAAGCACAAGGCACAGCAGAGGGGGAATTGGTCACCATAGAGCGAAGCGATTTAGCAGGACGCTCAATATTAGTGGTTGATGACATCAGAATGAATCAAGTCATTGTTACTCAAATGCTGAAAAAACTCGACATTACACCTGATTTAAAAGCCAACGGCAAAGAAGCATTAGAAGCGGTGAAAAGTAAAGACTACGAACTGATATTCATGGACTGCCGAATGCCTGAAATGGATGGTTATGAGGCGACGATGTATCTGAGAGAGCGTGGCTTTACTCATCCTATTATTGCATTAACCGCTGGCACTACCATCGAAGAGCGTCAAAAGTGTATTGATTCAGGCATGGACGACATCCTCACTAAGCCGTACACCGCAACCGATATTGAACAGATTATGTGTAAGTGGCTTGAGCAGTAGACGCTTCCTTTTAAAAAAGAATTTTTGTTGGCCAACGGCTAAAAGCTAAAGTACATGATAATGCCGATCATTTAACGATGTTTTTTGGGTCATTCTAGCGAGCCTTGGCGAGACTAAGAATCTAGTAGCAGCACGATGAGCGGGTAATGAAACAAATTTGACCACAAAGTGCTTGAATAGAAGAACCTGTATCACGCTCCTTCGTCGCTGTGCAGGGTGATGAGATACAGAAATATGCCACTCGCTGTTAAATGAGCGGCATTATCCGTTCTGGAGGCGTTTTAGATTGTTTTCGTCAATAGCATTAAAGCGGCGTTGTGTGCTGTTGAAACCTACGATTGCAGCGCTGGCAAAATCTTTGAAAGCTTATCCAACGTTTCTTGATACTCAGAGGCGCAATCGCTATCTGCCACGACGCCGCCGCCAGCCCAAGCGTAAAGTTTGTTTTTTTCCGCTACAAGAGTTCGGATAGTAATGCTGGTGTCCATACGACCATGGCGTGAAATGTAGCCAATACTGCCGCAATACGCGCTGCGTCGATGCGGCTCCAGTTCTTCAATAATCTGCATTGCGCGAACTTTAGGTGCTCCCGTAATTGAACCGCCTGGAAAACACGCTCGCAGCAAATCCGCAGGAGCGTATTGTTCATCCAAATTTGCACGAATGGTGCTCACCAAATGATGCACGGCAGGGAAGCTTTCAATATCGAACAACTTTGGCACGTGAACGCTACCCGGTGATGCAACCCGACCAATATCATTACGCAGCAAATCGACAATCATCAGGTTTTCTGCCTGATCTTTTTCCGCTGTCTGCAAGTCATGGGCATTAGCGTTATCTTTCTTTGGATCTTCGCTGCGTGGGCGAGTACCTTTGATTGGTTTTGTTTCAATGACGCGATCTTTGAGCTCTAAAAAGCGCTCTGGAGAGATACTCAAAATCGAAGACTCAGGCATACGGATAAAAGCGGAAAATGGCGCTTGGTTGGCGGACTCTAATTTTAGATACGCTTGCCACTCACTGCCTTGATACGGTGCGTTAAAGCGTTGCGCCAAATTGATCTGATAACAGTCACCGCTCAACAAGTATTCTTGCACCTTGTCAAAGCGAGTGGCGTAGCTCTCTTTTGTCATGTTTGACTGCCAAGCACCAGACAAAGCGAAGTCAACGGTTTGTTCTGCTTTTTGCTCGTTTAACCATTGCCAAGCTTGCTCGATGTTCTGACCGACTAAGCATGCTTTTTTAAGCTTGTGGTCAACAACGACGGCCCATTCATACAGACCTACCGCCATATCCGGCGTGTTGAGATCTTTTTCTGCCACTTCTGGCATCGTTTCTACGCGGCGACCTAAATCGTAACTGAAGTAACCTAGCGCACCGCCGACAAAAGGCAAATCCAATTCTTTATTTAACTCTACGTGAGGAAGCCACTGTTCTTGCATCTGATGAAGCAGCGCAAATGGGTCATCTTGAGTTGAATAGGCATTCGATGGCGTTTCAACTTGTGTGTTGTCGGCAGTGGTTTCTAACGTTGCAATTGGGTTGGCAACCAATACATCGAAGCGGCTATCGATATGCGTTTTTGATGCAGAACGCAGCAACATCGCCCAAGGCTGGTGTTGAATGCGAGAAAAAAGGTGAAGAGCAAACTCTGGTGCGTATTCCAACGCTTTAAAATCAATGAATTGATTGTCCATGTTGTTCATTTGTGTAATTTGTGACAAAGAGATCGTTCACTGCATGGCATGTCATGGGCAGCAAGAGTATCATATTCCTCTGTGTAGCCAAACTCCCTCTATTCATAGGGTTTTGAGATGGTTTACAAGTAGGCAACTTCAGCATTTCGTGTGTCGATATCAGCCGTTCGACAATTGTTTATAAAAAACGAAGCTCAAAAGAGCAATAAGCTTAACAAACACGATTGAAGCCAAGCCAATAATGGAAGCATAACTATAACGAGGCATGTAATGACGGTAATACGCAAGCAGGATGTGATCAGCAGTGTCGCTGATGCGCTACAGTATATTTCTTACTACCACCCGCTAGACTTTGTTCAAGCTCTTGAAAAAGCCTATCACCGCGAAGAGAGTCAAGCCGCGAAAGACGCGATTGCTCAGATCCTAATTAACTCCCGAATGTCCGCAGAAGGTCACCGTCCAATTTGTCAGGATACTGGTATTGTGACGTGTTTCGTCAACATCGGTATGGGCGTGCAATGGGATTCGACCGACATGACGGTTCAGCAGATGGTAGATGAAGGTGTTCGACAAGCGTACACGAACCCTGATAACCCGTTGCGTGCGTCAGTACTTATGGACCCTGCTGGTAAACGTATTAATACCAAAGACAACACGCCTGCCGTCGTACATATCAACATGGTTCCGGGCGATAAAGTTGAAATTCAGATCGCTGCGAAGGGCGGCGGTAGCGAAAACAAAACTAAGATGGTGATGCTAAACCCATCTGACGATATTGCTGAGTGGGTAGAAAAAACGCTACCAACAATGGGGGCGGGCTGGTGTCCTCCTGGCATGCTTGGCATTGGTATCGGCGGTACGGCTGAAAAAGCAGCGGTATTGGCAAAAGAATCTCTAATGGAACACATCGATATTCAAGAGCTTATTGACCGTGGCCCACAAAACGCAGAAGAAGAGCTTCGTTTGGATATCTTCAATCGCGTGAACAAACTTGGTATCGGTGCGCAAGGTCTTGGCGGTTTGACGACTGTTGTCGACGTTAAAATCAAAACTGCGCCAACGCACGCGGCTTCTAAGCCTGTTTGTTTGATCCCGAACTGTGCGGCGACTCGTCACGTACACTTCACGCTTGATGGTAGCGGCCCAGCAGAGCTAATACCACCTAAACTAGAAGATTGGCCAGACATTACTTGGGAAGCGGGCGAAAATACGCGTCGCGTAAACTTAGACACAATTACTAAAGAAGAAGTACAAGAGTGGAAGACAGGCGAAACGGTTCTTCTATCAGGTAAAATTCTGACTGGTCGTGATGCTGCGCATAAACGTATTCAAGGCATGCTAGATAATGGCGAAGGTCTACCTGAAGGCGTAGATCTAAACGGTAAGTTTATTTACTACGTAGGCCCTGTCGATGCAGTTGGTGATGAAGTCGTTGGTCCTGCTGGCCCAACAACATCAACGCGTATGGATAAATTCACCGATATGATGCTAGAAAAAACAGGCATCATGGGCATGATCGGTAAAGCTGAGCGTGGCCCTGCAACGGTTGAATCTATCAAGAATCACAAAGCGGTTTACCTAATGGCTGTCGGTGGCGCTGCGTACTTGGTGGCGAAAGCGATCAAGAAAGCTCGCGTTGTCGCATTTGAAGATTTAGGTATGGAAGCGATTTACGAATTTGAAGTTGAAGATATGCCAGTAACAGTGGCTGTCGACTCAAATGGTGTTAACGCGCACCAAATCGGTCCAGACACTTGGAAAGTGAAAATTCAAGAGATGGAAGCATAAGGCAAAGGGCAATCTTGCTGCGTCTCAGTAGAGAGAATGTGACAAGGTGCTGATTTACCTAGCAAACAATTGACAAAAGTGCAGCGAAACCTGCACTTTTTGTCTATATAATTAAGGATATAAACCTTTAGGCATAGCAATCAAACGTTATGCGAACAATAATTAGGAGACGGCATGCCTCGTTTTATTCAGATTCTACAAATTATTCTTGCTGTAGTGATAGGTGGCTTTGTTGGCTATGACTTGATTCTTCACGGTATCAGCATCTTTGATGAAAAGTACGTAACCATCACATGTGTGTTGTGGTTGATTTTGGAAATCGCTCTATTTGTTATCTATAAGTTGATCGAAGACGACTAGGCTTAAAGAAAGCGGGTTCCTGTTTAACATAGTAATCAGCGCATATAGAGTTACTAATGCTGTAGATTAAGTAAGCCTCTGAACCACTCAGGGGCTTTTCTTTTTTTAATACAGCATCAAGCCGGATGTTTTGTTCATCTTTTATTAAGGTATATAAAGTTAAACTCATAGAATTCGGGATAGAACAGTATTCATAGATCGAAATTCGAAGTCGCTGACAACGTTGTTTTAAAGTGGAGTAAGATAAAGAAGCGTAATGAAGAGAATAAAGAAAGAAGTTAATGACTTTATCAACAGAGGTATGGACTCTAATGTTCGAATTGCTGTCACCGGACTTTCTCGTGCCGGTAAGACGGCATTCATCACGTCATTAGTGAATCAGCTTCTTCATACTGCAACCCATGACAATTTGCCTCTTTTGACTGCGGCTAGAGATAAGCGCCTTATTGGGGCGAAGCGTGAGCCTCAATCGAATATGATGGTGCCACGCTTTGCTTACGATGAGGCGATGAGCCAAATTCATGCCACTCCACCTCAGTGGCCAGTACCGACACGTGATGTGAGTGAGATTCGCTTAGCGCTCAAGTACAAACCAAATAAAACTACGAAAAAGCTGTTGAGTAAAACCGCAATTTTAAATGTTGATATTATCGACTATCCAGGAGAGTGGTTGCTCGACCTGCCTTTATTGGACATGGACTTTGCAACGTGGTCGCAAACTCAGTTTGATGCACTTAAAGGCCAGCGTGGCGATTTAGCCAAAGCTTGGCTTTCTGAACTGGAGAAAGTGGATCTCTTTGCAGAAGTGAATGAGAAACTACTTGAGAAAGTTGCACACACATACACCGAGTACCTTCATGCTTGTAAAGACGTTGGCCTTCATTGGGTTCAGCCTGGCCGCTTTGTATTACCTGGTGAACTAGCAGGTGCGCCGGTACTACAGTTTTTCCCGTGTCGCGTTGATTCGGAAAGCAAAGCGTCCAAGGGCAGTAACTTAGCGATGCTAGAAGCCCGTTTTCAGGAATACCAACAGAAAGTAGTGAAAGCGTTTTATAAGCATCATTTTGCGACCTTCGATCGCCAGATTGTACTGGTGGATTGTTTGCAGCCTCTCAATGCTGGTGATGAAGCGTTTTACGACATGCGCCAAGCGCTAGAACAGATCATGCATAGCTTCCGTTATGGTCGTAGTAGCTTTTTGCGTCGTTTGTTCTCACCAAAAATCGACAAAGTGTTGTTTGCTGCTACAAAAGCGGATCATATCACGCCCGATCAGCACCCAAATTTGGTGTCTCTGCTCCAACAAATGGTGCATCCAGCATGGCAAACGGCAGCCTACGAGAATATTGAGATGAGCTGCATGAGTATCGCTTCCATCCAAGCAACCACGACGGGGTTTATTTCCTCTGGAGATAAGACCATCCCGGCGTTACAAGGAACAACATTGGGTGGTGAGCCGATGACTATGTTTCCCGGAGAGGTGCCGAAAAAGCTACCAAATGCAGCTTATTGGCAAAACAACGGGTTTGATTTTACGTCGTTTCGTCCGATGCCCTCACCGAATGATGAGCCAGTGAAGCACATACGCTTAGACAAAGCACTGGATTACCTGATTGGAGATAAATTGAAATGAGTGAGTTGAAGCAAAAACAAGTTTTCTCTGAAAAGGTAATGGAAAAAGAGCAGCAATCGAATCAACCGGAGTTGACGGCGCAGCAAACATTCGGCGAAAAAGAAACATTTGTACCTGTTGAAGTTAAAGAAGCGCACCAGGAGACCGAACAGGAATTGCAACTCGAGCATGTCATTCGTCCAAAATCGGGCAGAAAATGGCTCGCGACTGGCGCATTTGCAACTTTTGCTGGTTTGGTTGGCTGGCAAGCGGTGGACTCGGTTATAACCGCAATTCAGGCTTCTGATTGGCTGGCCTTAAGCTGGACGGGGTTTATTGCTGCGATCGCTTCGCTTGGTTTAGGAGCTATGGGTAAAGAGCTTTGGAAACTGCGAAAACTACGAAATCATTTTAGTGTTCAAGAAGAAGCAGAAGCACTTGTTAATAGTGAGAGCGTTGGGAAAGGGAAAGCCTTTTGCGAAACCGTAGCAGAACAAAGTGGTGTGATGGCAGAGAATCCGGGCTTTGATCGTTGGCAGAACAGTATTAACCCTGCTCATAGTGACGCTGAAATTCTTGATATGTATGACTCGATGGTGGTGAGCCAACAAGACAAGTTGGCAACGAAAATCGTATCACAGCACGCAACCGAGTGTGCGGCCCTAGTCGCCGTGAGCCCTCTGGCTGCCGCTGATATGTTGCTGGTGGCGTGGCGAAATTTCAAAATGATCGACAACCTCTCCAAAGTATATGGGGTAGAGCTAGGTTATGCCTCTCGCATCAAGTTACTAAGAGCGGTATTTGTCAATATGGCGGCGGCTGGAGCCAGTGAGCTCGCTATTGATGCCAGTATGGATTTGATGTCGATGGATCTTGCTGGCAAAGTTTCTGCTCGTGCAGGGCAGGGACTAGGTGTTGGTATTCTAACGGCACGTTTGGGCTTGAAAGCGATGACCTTATTGCGTCCACTACCCTGGTATCCTGACCGTCAGGTTAAGTTGGGCACCATACGCAAGGCAGTGGCGGCGAAAGTTGCATCAATTACGATGAAACCGTAACGAATATCAACTTTGATGGATAGGATTGCTTGACGCCATTCCAAGCATGATAGAAACTACTGTCAACTTTTCCTGACAGTTGTGAATTGGGATATTTTAAGTGCGTCTTGAAGTCTTATGTGAAGATCGACTCGGCTTGACCCGAGAACTGCTCGATATTTTAGCGTCTAAAAGCATCGACTTGCGTGGTATCGAAATCGATATTAGCGGTATTATCTATTTGAATTGCCCGGATATTGATTTTGATACGTTTAGTGAGCTGATGGCTGAAATCCGCCGTATTCCGGGGGTGAAAGACGTACGTAAAATCCAGTTTATGCCGATGGAGCGCCACAATACGGAGCTGCTCTCGTTAGTTGATAACTTGCCCGATCCGGTTTTTGCCATTGATCTTAAAGGTGCCGTAGACATGGCAAACATGTCTGCACTTTCATTGCTTGGCCTTCACAAGCAAGAAGTGATTGGTACTCAAATCGGTGCTTTGTTACCAAGTGTTCGTTTCTCTCGTTGGTCTGAAGGTGTTAATGGTCGAACGCGGGAAAACCTTGTGATTGATGGCTTGGACTATGTTCTAGAGTTGATGCCCGTTTATATCCGAGACGAAGCGCAAAACTCGACTCTAGCGAGTACTCTAATGACGATTCGCTCTAGTCAGCAAGTTGCCAGAATTGAAGAAGCACTACCGCTGCATAATCCTCTGGGTTTTGAGCACTTTGTTGGTATATCGAACCGTCATAAAGCACTAATGAACCAAGCTAAGAAGCTGTCTGTGCTTGACCAACCATTGTTGATTGAGGGCGAAACGGGGACTGGTAAAGAAATGCTTGCTAAAGCTTGCCACAGCCGTTCTAGCCGCGCGAGCAAGCCATTCCTAGTTTTGAGTTGTGCTTCTATGCCTGACGATGTAGCAGAAACCGAACTTTTTGGTCATGCGCCGGGTTCATTCAATCATGAACAAGGCCACAAAGGCATCTTTGAGCAAGCAAATGGCGGCACGGTATTTCTTGATGAAATCGGTGAAATGAGTTCGCACCTTCAAATCAAGCTGTTACGTTTTCTACAGGATGGTAATTTCCGTCGTGTCGGTGCAGAAGATGAGATGCATGTCGATGTTCGTATCATCGCTTCAACAAAACATAACCTTGCCGAGCTTTCTGAAGCAGGAATGTTCCGTGAAGATTTGTATTATCGTCTCAACGTACTTACGCTCAGCATTCCTCCGTTACGTAAGCGCTCAAACGACGTTGCACCATTGCTTGAGTTGTTTGTGGCGAAACATGCTCAACAGCTTGGGATTGATAAGCCAGAGTTTGATGATGGTCTAGTTGATGCCCTTGCAAATTATCAGTGGCCAGGAAACATGCGCCAGCTGGATAACATGGTTCTTCGAGCGCTCACGGAAATGGATGGTGATATACTAAACGCGGATCACTTCAATTTACCTCAGCCTCAGTCAGTCGGCGCTGGTAGTGCAACGCTTAACATCGACGGTTCTTTGGATGAGATCATGCGTGATTATGAATCTCAAGTTCTGGAACGTTTGTATCAGTCATTCCCATCAAGCCGCAAGCTTGCTAAGCGCTTGAATGTATCGCATACCTCAATCGCTAATAAACTGCGTGATTACGGTATACGTAAGAATTAATCGAATTGAACGAAAAGACGGAATTAATCATTTGTAATGGAAGATAACAGCTCATCTATCGCCGTTCATAAGTTGGACGGTGACTTGCTTCTTCGTACCGCTGAAATCGGTGACGCAGATATGATTGCCGAATATTTTCAAGCCAACCGAGAATACCTGAAACCGTTTGAACCGAAACGTGAAGAGGCTTTTTTCTCAGTGAACGGTTGGTTGCAAAAGCTTATCAAGCTCAATGAGCTGCATCGAATGGGATTGGGGTATTATTGCCTTTTAGTCAGAGCCTCTTCGGGTGAAATGCTAGGTACGATATCCTTTAGTAGTTTGAGTCGTTTTCCTTTTTATTCTTGTAACGTCGGATATTCTCTCGCTGAAAAAGCGCAAGGGCATGGTTATATGCGTCGTGGATTAACCATGGCTTGCGACTACATGTTTAACGTTCAGAAACTGCATCGTATTCAAGCTGGCTACATGCCTCACAATAAACGTAGTGAAGCTGTGCTAGAGCATGTAGGTTTCAACCGAGAAGGGTATGCAAAAGATTACCTTTTGATTAATGGTGAGTGGCAAGACCACGTTCTAACGTCGCTTATTAATCCGAATTGGCAGCCAGAAGGGCGATAGTATGGAACGATTGGAAAAGCAGTTAGCACTTGTAATCGAGCTCGATAAACTCAAAAGCATTTTGCGCCGAACTCGAGTTAAAAGTGCTGAAGGGCGCCTCGAAAATAGTGGTGAGCATAGTTGGCATGTCGCACTGATGGCAATATTGATGGAAGAGCATGCGAATGCACCTGTTGATATTTGCCGAGTGATGAAAATGTTATTGATACATGACGTAGTAGAGATCGACGCGGGCGATACCTTTGTTTATGATACTGCTGCGTCTCAAGAGCAAGCAGAAAAAGAAATTAGAGCTGCAGAGCGCTTGTTTGGTATGTTACCCAGCGATCAGGAGCAAGAGCTATTGGCGCTTTGGCATGAATTTGAAGCCGCGCAGACCGATGATGCTAAGTATGCAAAAGCACTCGATCGATTAATTCCAATGCTCTTGAACTACCATAATAATGGTCAGAGTTGGAAGGAACATGGTGTCTCACGCGAACAAGCACTTACCATTAATAAACGAATTGAATTTGGCTCTGTTACCTTATGGGACAAAGCGAAAGAGTTGATTGAAGAAGCCACAGAGAAAGGTTGGCTGAAATCGTAATAAAGGAGACTGAATGTCTTATTTGCCTTTGGATGAATACCAAAGAAAATGGATTTTTACGCATCAGTCGATGCCTGTGCCAGAAGAAGATTTGGCTTTTATTAAGCCGATGAACCAAGCCCGTTCAGCACAATTTTGGAAAGAAAATATCAGTGCTCAAAGCCCTGATATGGATAGACTTAGTTCCCAAGACTGGCCAATGAATGAGGCGAATTGGTCTGAAACTGTGGATTGGATGGCTGCGTGGGAGTCGGATGAACCTGACATGCTAGCGGAAGTTGAGGCACATATCGATTGGCAAGACGATGTGACCGTTTACTTTTGCTACGAGAAGTACAATGTCATCGAAACGAAATGGTCTATTTTTAAAAAGCACTGGAAGAACTTTCTCTTTTATGACGATGGTCCGATACTAATAGGACGTCGCCGTTCACAAGCACTTTGGTTTGATTCAAAAGGCAATGTGAAACTCGGTGTTCGTCAATAACGAGTTATAAAGCAAAGCCACCTTTCGAGGTGGCTTTGTTTTTCTAAAGGCTGGATAATGGACTCAACACACCGCCAGCCCCGCGCTCGATAACGTGAGTATAGATTTGCGTGGTTTTCACATCAGTATGCCCTAATTGTTCCTGAACAGTTCTAATGTCTGCGCCAGATTCCAATAAGTGCGTGGCAAAACTGTGTCTTAGTGTGTGGCAAGTTACAGTTTTCTCAATGCTTGCGTCGCTTGCCGCGCGCTTTACTGCTCTTTGTATTGCGCTTTCATTGATATGATGCCTTCTGAGTTCACCAGTGTCTCGATCTGCGCTTAACTTTGTTGATGGAAACAAAAAGTGCCAGTTAAAATCTAGCTCCGCTTTTGGGTATTTACGTCGTAAACCTTCAGAGATGTATACGCCCGCATAACCAGGCATGTGCCTATCTTTAAAGTAATAGTTTCTTGCTAAATTAACTTGAGCTTTGAGTGGTTCATGCAGTTCTTTGGCTAATGTGACTGTACGATTTTTACCTCCTTTTCCTTGCCAAACGCGAACTGCACCATAATCATAATCGATGTCTTGAACTCTTAAGCGTAAACATTCCATAACTCGAAGCCCTGAGCCGTAAAGCAGCTGAATATGGAGTCTATACCTCGGGTCGATATGCTGAACGAATCTTCGGATCTCCTCCCTGGTTAATACAACGGGAAGTTTCTTTTCGGTCAAGGATTTCTGAAATCTCATATCAAGTGATAGTGGGGTTTTGAAATAATCACGATATAAGAATGATATTGAGTTCAGCGCCAAAGCTTGCGTTTTTACCGCAACTTTTTCTTCTACCGCTAAGTAACTCAGAAATTGAATGACATCATCTTCTGCTAGTGTTGATGGGTGTACAAGTTGGTGAAAAGTGATAAAGCGTTTTATCCAAAATAGATAACTTTCGATAGTTTTATTCGCATAATGACGAGTAAGCATGTGCTCTTTTACACTAAGTAAAAACTGACTTTTCATGATAAATTAACCTGTTTATTTATACAGCTCCGTTAATGTATCACCACTTTTGAAATTAGCGTGCTGTGCGCCGACTAATTGCGCGCGCTACCACACATATTCATACTGTTTTTCTATTTGTTTCATACATATAAGTGCTACGATTGATAGCGCTTTTGATAAGAAAGAAGGCGGTAGCCTGCCAGAAAAACGGCAAATCGCCGTATAGAAAGCGTTATGTTACTTCTGGTACCTATCAAATTCCATAATCAACTTGCTGCACTCTTCTGTCGTAAGTATCATACTCAGCATTAACTAAATATCTATTTTACAAAGAGTTGTCTATGTTCCCAGGGAAAATTCACGTACGTGCCCATGTTTAAAGGGTTTGTAATGCATTGAGTTCTCAGTTTTTGAATGTGACTGGT
>NZ_JAWOVM010000090.1:0-14709 GCF_033339895.1 Vibrio sp. 1751 | reverse complement strand
CTGAAACTCAGTATATTGTATAAAAGTCGGTCAACTTTAGGAGGTTTGGTTTCTCGTCTGAATTACGCAACAAAGCCGGCATCAAACGTATCGTGCATAGCGGCGTAAACGTGATGATTTTTTAATAGTGTGCAACGATCATTAAATGCAGCAAGCAACGACTTGTGACTAATTTGGTTTATCAAGCGCGGAATCCCCATGGATGAACGCCAAATCGCTTTTTTCTGTTCAATAGAAAAAATGTGCGCCCCATTGCCTGCTTTATCTAAACGATTATTGATGTAAGCCACGCCTTCATCGATAGAGAGAGGACGTAACTGGCAACTAAACGTAATGCGTTGACGAAATTGCCTTAGCTCATG
This sequence comes from Vibrio sp. 1751, assembly GCF_033339895.1. Taxonomy (NCBI): domain Bacteria; kingdom Pseudomonadati; phylum Pseudomonadota; class Gammaproteobacteria; order Vibrionales; family Vibrionaceae; genus Vibrio; species Vibrio sp. 1751. The sequence goes on along the minus strand of NZ_JAWOVM010000090.1, from coordinate 14,347 downwards.
GTTAGCCAATCTTTCATCCAACTCAGGTTGTCCGAATAACACCAATTGAATGAGCTTATCTTGTTCCGTTTCTAAGTTGCCAAATAGACGTAATGTTTCTAAAGCTTGTGGGGAAAGAGCTTGCGCTTCATCAACGATCAAGACGGTTTTCTTTCCCAAGGCATGTACTTGAATCAAGTGCTCTTGAATGAGGGAAACGATACGCAGCGGATCATCGTTCTCGATACCCAACTCTCTGGCGACAGCAAACTGCAACTGTTCCCCATTCAACACTGGATTGGGTAAGTAAATAAGCTCAACTTCAGATTCAATCTGCTCGATCAGCTTACGGCATACCATGGTTTTTCCAGTGCCGACTTCTCCCGTCACCTTAATCACCCCTTCTCCCATTTGCACGGCAGCTAGGATGGTTTGGATCGCCTCATAGTGAGGGACTAACCCCAAGAACATTTCTGTATTTGGGGTTAACGAAAAAGGCTGAACTCGGAATCCAAAGTGTGACAAGTACATACTCGAATCACAAACCTATTAAAAAACAGAACCTTTCCCAGCGCTTATTGCGCATCTGGGAACCACTCTTGCAGCAGATCACGAGAGCGCTCTAGCTCTTTCTGCCAAGAGTTCACGCCAACTACGGTCGGTTTTAGTAAGATGACCAATTCTGTTTTCTCAGTTACGTTATTCACGTTGCGGAACAAATGCCCCAGTGCTGGTACATCGCCCAAAAATGGGACTTTAGAAACAAGCTCACGATTTTGCTGTTTCATCAACCCGCCGATAACCACAACATCGCCATCTTTAGCACGAATAACCGAGTCTGATTCACGAATAGAGCTTTTCGCTAATGGCAGTTGGATGTTTTGGAAATCTCCGCCCAAGTTCAATTGCTTCACTTCTTCCGTGACTTCAATAACTGCGGGGTGAACATGCAGGAACACATTGCCTTTGTTATCAATTTGCGGAGTCACATCAAGGGAAATACCCGAGAAGAATGGCGTCAGTTCCACTTCAGGAACCGCATTTGAGTTTTCACCGTTGCCTGCATTGCTCGATAGCTCGGTAACAAAGTACTCATCGGTACCCACTTTGATAACAGATTTTTGGTTGTTGGCAGCGGTAATACGAGGGCTCGAAAGGACGTTCAAGTCACCTTGCGTAGACATGAAGCTCAATACAGCATTGAAGTTACCATCCGAAATAGTCACGTTAGTTTGACCGCCCAATAGCGTGCCAATCGCATCCAATGGTGGTAATGTCGACGCAGGGCGGTTGACTACGATACTACCCGAGTTACCAATTGATGCCGATAAGTTTGACCAGTTGATGCCTTGTTGGTAGCCATCATTCAACGTCACTTCTAGGATTTTAGCTTCAAGAATGACCTGGCGCTGCATGCGCTCCTGCGATACACCTAAGAACTCGCGTACTTCGCGAATATCATCTGGAAATGCTCGAACCGTAATAACTCCCGCTTGTGGCGTTACAACCACACTTTGCCCTTTGCCTGAACCAATTAGATTCGCAACGGCTTGCTGCAGCATAGGCCAGAAGTCACTTTCAGTGATGGTTTCGATGCGTGTACCACCCGTAGATGTGGTTGAGCTATCGTTGTTGTTTCCATTGTTAGAGTCTGACGAGTCAGAACTGTCTGAGCTACCACCAGAATTAGACGTACCAGCCGAGGTTACAGAGCCCGTAACAATGCTGGTTAATGAGCGACCAGAACGCTTGAACTGCAGGTAATCGACTGGAATGGTCACAGTACGCATACCTGCTGGGTAGATTTGAATAACTTTGCCAGACCTCACCACGTCATAGCCATACATATTCTGTACGACATTCAGAACTTCATCCAATGTCACATCTGACAAGTTGACAGTGATATTACCTTGTACCGATGGGTGAATCGCCACACTGTACTCTGTGCCTTTCACCAACGAAGCGAAAAAGCTTCTTGCATCGACCGCATTCGCTTGAATACGAAAACGCTTCGAGGTGCCTTGCTCTGATGCAACGTTCGAGTCTAAATTTGGCATCAAGTCTGCCTCAACAGAAGAAGGGATTTCTTCCAATGTGCGGCTGTTCGCTTGATTGATAGATTCATTGAGCGCTTCTTTAACTTCCACTGGATTCCGATGACCCATTGAACATCCCATTAAAGAAGCAATCGCTATTCCTACAACTAATTTGCGCATATCTGATCGGGCTCTGGTTATTATTGTTTTACGTTTAAATCAAAAAGCTCTAGGTCCCACTGACGGTTACCACGCTTTAAAGTTACAAATTCACTATTAATGCTCGCGACGCGATAACCCTTAAATAGCTCGCCTTTTTCGACAAGTTTGTTATCCATAATCGCGATACAATCAGTACTTGGCTTACACACAATACTGTTGAGCTTAGGCAGTCGGTACCGTTTAACTTTTGGTTTCGCTGACGTTTCAACCGCTGGCTTTTCCCAACCAAGTGGGGCCGTTGGGTCTTGGTTTGCCCAAGCGGTTCCTGCCGCTGCCATAACAAGCAATGAGATGATGAGTTTGTTAACCACCAATAAACTCCTCTCTAGATCCTAGTGTGTAGACTTCTAACACAAGCTTCGCTTTCGGGTACTCTTCGACTTTATAACTAAAGCTTCGCCAGTAATAACTCGCAGGAAGGCTCTCCAATTTATTCAGATAATTAGCAATAGAAAAATAGTCACCAGTCAGTTCCATACGAACAGGATGCACGTAGTAACCAGAGTATTGCGATGCTTCTTTATCTTCCGTTATTGGCTCAGATGGCAAGGTTTGCAGAGACAAAAGGTGAATGCCACTTTGCTGCTCCAACACATTTTCAAGCAGCTCAGCCATTTGCGAAGGTGTAATAAGATGCTCGATGATCTCCGCTAATTGCATCGAAAGATGCTGACTCTCAGCTAACAGATTAGATATCGCGCGATCAATCTCAGCATTTGGATCTTTCTTAAGTTGCGCCTGAATACGTAGCGTATCGATTTCAATCTTTTGATTTGCTTGCTTTAAATTACTTAGTTGCCTCTCATTACTGATGATCTCGTTAAGCTTTGGCTCCAATACCAGCGTAAAGAGCAACATGATTACGACAACTAAACCGCACAATGCAGTGAGCACTTTTTCACGCGTACTCATTTCGCCAAAGCGCCCTTCTAATGAGAGCCAGAATTCGTTCATTTCTCTTTATCCTCGCGCGTTTTTAGTTCAAACGTCACAATATCCTTATCATTTCGACCTATTTTGACGTCGTCAAACGTTCGACCAACCAAGCTAATTTCGTTTTTAAATTGGCTGACCCAATTTGGCACTGAGCTCGGTTTTTTCGCTAGTCCCTTCAGGTCTAAGGTATGGGTATTGATTCGAATTTCGGACAAAGAAATTTCTTGGTTTCCTAGCTTCGCTAATGATTGCATCACGCCAGAGTAACCCGTGCGTTGCGAGTCATCGTATTTCCCGACAGCTTTAAGCGAGTCTCGCTTCGCCTTGACTTCACGCTCTAAGCGGGCTTTAGCTGCCAGCTTATTATTGTCAGGTTGATGCTTACGTAGCTTGACTTGATAACGTTCAAGCTCTGACTTCATGATATCGCCTTTACTTTTTACAATAGCAATCTCATCTTCCAAACCGCTGCTCTGCCAAGTGACATAACCGTAAGAAAATAGAATTGCAGCCGCCGCAACGCCCCAAGATAACGCGATATTTTTTAGCGTCAGGAGCTCTTTTTTCGGTTTTAAGTAATCGGGATATAAGTTGACGCGTCGAGTATTTGAAGTAGCCGCAGTGTCAGCCAAAACATGCCCTGATAGCTCATGTTCTGGTGGTAATAACGGTGAAACCTTAGTACTTAAACGGTAGTTCAGAGCCTGAACAAGCTCGCTCTCATCCTCTTCATCACAGCACACTTTCAATTGATGTAATTGCACGTGGCGCAACTGAGATGAAAGATAATCAATCGAACGTTGCAGTTCTAACGACAGACTGTCCATCTGTAAATCGCTAGACGGAACCCCCGTTAACGGTGGCGTCACACTGCGAATAGAGCGGTGGAACGCAATAGTATTTTCGACAAAAGCGCTTATACGGAAATGACCACGCACACTGCGTTGTAATAATAGGAAGTTTCCTAGTTCACCCGCAGTCTCTCCCCAAATATCGTCTTCAGGAAGAATGGCTTCTAATGGTAACTGGGATCGACTGGCCAGTAACACAATCTTATCCAATATTTTTCGCGATAAGACGTATGCTTGCACTTTGGTTGAATTCGGTAACTCGACCGCATCGGCAATAATGTCGATGGCGCGCTCAGAGATCAGTTCTTTCAACAAAAACGGTAATGCAGCTGGCCATTCTTGACGCGGCATGACCGGTTTGTCGATTTGGTACATCTGGTAATAGTTATGAGAAAGAATAACCGTTAATGAATCATACGCACTCGCTGCAACGCTCAATGCTTGCTCAACGGCTTTTTCCCAATTGGACTCAGAAATATCAAATTGGTATGGACGACTACTTTTGATTGAAGATGATAAATAAACGGCGTCTGGCTGAATAACCAAAAAGCAGGAGCGACCACCACTAGATGATCGCTTAAGCTTGTCGAATAGTGCTTTGAAATCCATGATTATTATCTTTATTTTTTCCGCCAGCGATTTCGTCTTCCCAATTTAACTTGGGATTCTGATTGAGAATTCGGCAACGCTTGGGGACGAGGAAGAAACTGCTGCTCCGCAGAAAAGTAACGCCCTTGCCCACCATAAACCCCGAGCTCAATTAATGTGTTGAGCTCGTTCTGATTCTCAATTCCCACTGCTATAATTTTAGTTTTACTGTTTGCCGCCGCACCTAGCATACTGCGGACAAATAGCTGGTTTTCATGTCGTTGGTCGATTTTTGCTACTAAACTGCGATGAAGTTTAAGGTAACGAATGTCCACTTCTTTTAAATAGTGAGTGCTAACGATGGTACGCCCAGCCTGCCCAACCATTAAGTGGCACCCTAAACCGGCCAGCATTTTAGCGACTGGTCGCATAAAGTCTAAGTGTCTTACAAATTGTGCTTCAACAAACTCAAAACTGAGACACTTTCTCTGCTCACGTGACAACTGTAAGAGTTCATCACGAAACCATTTAAAGTACTCTCGGTTAGAAAATGGCGTTACATTCAAATTGAGCGCATACGATCTTGAGTTATCAAAATTATCCTTAAACTCTCTTAAGAATTTATTAATAACCGACTTATCCATTTGCGCTTCATAACCAACCTGTCTGATCGCAGAAATGAACCGAGACGCTTTAACAATCCCATTCTCAGGATCGCGAATCCGACATGTTAACTCTTCATATAATGATTTTTTATGCGTCGCGTCACTTATTGGGTGCACAGATTGTGCGTAGAGTATCACACTTTCAGGTGTAAGTGCTGTGTCAAATAACGTTCTCCACCTCACACTTCCGCGAGCTTCTTCATCGTGGTTCCATTTTTTGAAGCGACTCCAATTATTGTTATTTTGTAGTTGCGCACTACGCAAAGCAGTCTCGGCTTCATCAATGATTTGGCTGTGTCGCTCACCTTCTTTATAAGTGGTGATGCCAATATGGCACCAGTTGTCTGGATCAAGTGGCTCTGGCGGCATTAACTTTTCTAACTGGCGAATGCATTGCGAGGCAAGGTTAGCCACATCTTTCGCACTTTGGTGCGGTAGAAAAAGCGCAAAATCAGCATCGTAATAACGGGAAAATACAACATCTGGGTATCGTTGAACTAAATTGGACAATAAACTCCCAACTTCAACAATAAACTCATCCGTAATTTGCTTATCTTGCTCTTCTTCAACCAGTTTCCAGTCTTGAATACGCACTAGCAACACGGCGCCGCGAGCCCCACTTTCTAGTAACGCCGATTCCAACTTGCTATCAAATAACACTCGGTTAGCGGTACCGGTTAGCTTATCAAGGAAGGTTTGAGTTCGAATAAAGGTATCAAATCGGCTTCGCTCTTGACGCGCATCTTGTAACTCTTCGATTAATACATCGAGCGCTTCACTGGCGGTGTAAGGCCATTCTTTTTTGTCACCTTTGGCATACTGCTCCACCCTACCAGCCAGGATCATTCTGCCTCGCTCTTCGAGCATTTCGGAGCCTTCTAATTGCTCCTTAAGCCATGCCACGCCGCGCATTAAGCAGAAGATGATCAATATAACGGCAAGCGTGATCGACCAAAGCGCCTGCATTGAGTAGCTGTAACCTAAGTAAGGGGGAATTGCTTTAAAGTGAATCGTGTAATCTTGATTGTGAGTCAACTGGTACTCAGCCTCAAACAAGACTGACGCTTCCATTTGATGAGAAGTATCTTTGAAGCGATAAACAACGGCGTTGTTGGTCGACAACGTCATTTCGACAATATTGGAAGCCTGCAGCATTTTCGGCATCCAGCGCTGCATAGAATAAGCGGCGTCAGGATCTTCCATCTCCTTGTCGACCACCTCTACGATCCCTTCTAAATAATGGGTGAGATATTCCTGCCCAAGACGTTTAAAAGAGAGGGTGCCACCGACAAACAAGATAAACATGGCGCAGATAACGATCATGGTGACAAAGGCCACCAGCCGTGTGCTTAACTTAAGAGTTGGGGTATACCTCATGAATACCAAATTCCTTTTTTATTCATCATATACCTTATTGAAATATTTATACTTGATAAGAGTTCATCAAACAATCGGATTAGTCTGATAGTGAGAGGCTGGAGCATAAAGAAAATCACACTCATTGATAAGTTTTATTGTTACGCCTAACCTTGCCAAGATAAGCCTGTGAGATCATCAGATTGCGACAATAAAAAAGGCCGCGATATTCGCGGCCTTTTCGATTCAAGCATAAGCAGAATTTAAAAGGGTAGTAAACGTAATTTTTTGATGGAGTGAGTGAGTAGATGAGTGAGTAAAAACAGAAAACCACCACCTTTACTTAACTCAGACATCAAAAAAGAAATCAAAAAACCACACCTAACCTTACACTTTCACAAAAACCGTAAATTAAGAAGCAAAAATGAGCTAATCTACTTGAGAACCTCTATCTATTTTTACAGTTTCCACCATGAGGTTCAAGCACCCCAAAATGAAAAATTGCCGGACAACTTGGTCGTATTAAGGATGGTTTTCAAGTTAACTCTTTGCAGCGAAAAGAAACATCACACCTATAAAAGCTGGATTTAATACAGTCACTTGATATGCTATTCCAAAATAATAAGTGATGAAATTTTTGATGGAAAACTTAGCTGACGTATTTACAGCATTGAGTAAGCTTGATGGTAATACTTTAACGATTACTAGCATCGCTGTATCAGCCCTTGGTGCAGTTCTAAGCTTATTTATTGCCGGATTAGGCGTATGGTTTGCTATCGCTCAGTATCGCTTAAAACGCTCTACAAAAATAAGTGCCTCCTACAGCATTACTCAAGATGCTTTTTATCACAACACATACATTAATAGCGTCACCATCCAAAACCTGAAGGATAAGTCCGAAGCTATCTTTGGTATCCACTTACGTTTAGGGCACGGCTGCTACATAACCTTAGAAGACTTAGACCATAAGCCGATTATATTACAACCATTTGAAACCATAACTAAAGTCTATGACCCAGTTAGTTTTTATGGATGTAACTCCTATAAGGTAAATGTAAACAGTCTTTTAGAGTCAAGAAAAAATAGAGTTGTTCTTACTACCAACAAAGGGAAATATGTCACTAGGCGCGAACAAAGATATTGGAGTCCCATAGGCGAGAGTCTGCATAACCACGCTGTTGCCGCACTCCACATTGTAAAGTTCAGCTACCAAACTCCCAATGGTCGCAAGATAACCATACCTAACATCGTTCAATATATTGTGGAAGCTCCTCTACATGGTAAACCCAGTTTTTTCTATATCTATCGAACTGGTAATTCATTTAGTAGGAATAAAAAAGAATTTCAGCTTGAACCTGACATGTTGGTCAACAAAACTACTCTTGAAAAACATTTTGCCAACTTAAACACTTTAGAAGCGCTCGGCATCGAACGCACTTCAATAAAGGTTATAGATGTGGAAGAGCTAGATGAAATGAAACGTATTAACGACTTTTATATAGAAGCGCATACTCTAGACGAAACTTACTCTTGGATAACTGTTCACATTTTAGGAAGGCTTCTTGCCAAGTATGATAGCTACAAGCTAAATCGAATAAACGCTGACCGATACACCAGAAGCTTTTCGTACAACGAGCTATTGATAATCAAATGGCTACCACTATTTTTTTTAAGTGGCCTATTCATACTGGCGGTAACATTTGTGTTATTTTAAGCACCACCATCACCGGAAAGTGAGTTAAGCAATTTTGCCACGCTAGAGTTAATTTATTAATTACTAGTGGTAAGTCAAGCCACTGATACGCTTATACCCAACAAACTCGTAGATAGCCCCTGATTTAGTACAGATTATCCCAATACTATATTCTTGGAAAAGACTATTGTTTCACCTTCTTCATAGCAGCGCCCTTCTTTATCCTACTAGGCGTTTTTCCGGGTGTTAAAAATGGTATTGTGAAAGCTTCTCTGATATTTCCGGCTGCTTTTGCTGGAACGCGCTCGCCTTCTTCATTCCTAACGAAGTTTGCTACACGACGAATTGCTACCTTTTTTCCTACCACAGGAATATTGAAGTACATGTTCCATCCTTTGAAAATGCATGATAGACGGCATAACAGTGCATAAGATGTTGATTCTTTTCTTATTGATTCAAGGTAGTCTCGTACCTGATATTCAATGCTCTCTATTGACGTTTGCCCCAACCCTGAGATTACATTAGATATGTACATATCAGGGGTAATAGGAATCTCATCGCCTTCATAGTTTTTTAACTTTTCGTTTATAAGATAGTGCGCAAACGCCAATGTCGCCTGAGGTGCTTGAATTTGTTGCCTATGTTCCTTTGCTAAGGACGCAACCAGATTAACTGACCATGCCAATTCATCTTTACCCTGTACGTAATCAAGTATTTCAGCGGGTTTAAATGAGGTGCCCTGAGTGCCCCTAAAAGCATACGGGTTGATTGTCATGTCAAAAGCCTTTGAAAGCATGGCAACTTGAGAAAGAATCTTTGCATCTACGCTAACACCTGCCATTTCAAGGACGTTAGCTCTTGAACGAACGTTCCCTGTATCTGTGTGAGCAAAGGCTAGAGCATCAGATATCCCCCAAATAATGATCGCAATAAAACCGTAAGTTGATTTCGAAGCGGCCTCTAGCCTTGTGTGACCATCCAGTATTTCACCATCATGGCCGATAATGATCGGCTCTCCAGTAAGGCACCACCGTCCTTCATTCATGTCTTCTGTGAACTTTTTGACAGTGCTCCGGTTAACTCGACGGTTGCTTAAGTCGGTATTAATTTTTCCTCTTCTTGAAAACTTGAGCATGTCTCTGGCTACAGTTGGAGAAATATGTACAACCTCATGTCGAATGGGAGTCTCTAGGTTTATGATCTTGAGTTGGGGGTAGTACTGGGAATTCGATTTAAATATTTCGTCCATCACCCTCCTATCTAGCCTGAGGTTGGATGATTCAATTAACTGCTTTGAGCTAGCTAAGTATTCACTAGGGGATTTTTGATATTTATCCATCAACCCCTGAATAATAGAATCTTCTATTTCATTGTTTTCTTGGTTATTTTCTTTTTCGCTATTCATTTTTCACCTCAAATCTATCAGGTTCATAGTTCTAAAACCTTCCAATTTCACAAAGTTAAGCGTTTAATTGTTGATCGGACGGGTCGTCCGATCAACAATTATTTTAATCTCAACTTAGAATGTCAACTCAACATAATGAGGGGTTCATTCATTGCAAAAGAAATCAGTGAGGCTGGAAGGCTTGTGCTCAATGCACACGTTTGGCAAAGTTCAACAACTAACATCATGCGTTAAAGTTATTGATTTATTTAATTTATTCTCATTATTTGACATACCAAACGAACTTGAAGAAGCATTTCAATCGATACACAGCCGAAAGAATCAAAAGAGAATCGAGCTAGCAAAGAAATCTATTGAATCGGGACTAGATAACGTAGTTGAGGTGCCACCACCATCTCTCACTTTTGTTGTGGCGGAAGTCTTAAGTCATAAGTCTTTCGGCAGAGGTATCGTCGAACTAGAATACGATCCTCTCGACACTATGATTGTGGATGGTGTAATCACGTTGTTTGCCATGATGCAGATTAGTGGTTTCAGTCATCCGTTCGAGAAAAAGCGTATCTCTAAAGATTTAACTCAGAAAAATAGTCGAGTTAGGCAAGAACTCGCAAGTTATCCTGTGCAAGTCAACTTGTTGTTCTCACCTACAGAGCCACTGTCACAAAAGGCATGTATCACTCTTTATAAAAAATACAGCCAAGCTGAAAACAACATTTATGCACCTTTAATTGAAAGTCTAAATGCTGAATTGCCTTTGAATACTTATGTGAAAGATATTGCGGATGATATCGCTCTTGAATCTTTCGGGGGAATGAAAACGTCGTCTGTTAGGCTTTCTGTAAAAGACCCATATGTGACAACTGAGGCAACAATGATTCGTCTAGTTCTTGGTGCAATTGGCGGTGCAGATTACCAAGATAAAAACAAAGTCGACTTGTTTGGTTCTGGGCCATTTAGTGCAGAGCATATCGATACGATAAAGCCTTATATTTGTATATTTATGGAAGCGTGGTTGAACTCAGTAAAGGCTCAACTGCTTTCACATAAAAATGGCTTCCATTACTCAACGACACTTTGGCAATCACTAGGGTTAGTCATACATAAACTTTTTCTTGAGAAAAAAACTTTAGAAGAATTTGCTAAAGCTGGGGCTATTTTAGGTCGCTTGGATTACTCCAAATCAGCTAAGCACTGGGAAAAGTGTGACGCGCTTGAACTTGATGTGTCGGGACAAAGCTATAAAAACGTTTCAGGAGGAGGTAGAGCATTTCGTATTGCCTTAACTAACTACCTTCTTGAGTGTTTATCAGAGCAAGAAAAGTAAGAATGTTTCTGTTGTCCACGCGTGGTCAATGATGGTCAATGATGGTCAATGATGGTCAACAGCCTAGTTCGCCATGAGTTGGGTTACATCATCAATACAGAATACGTTGGCAGACTAACTCTTCAAATTCAACTCCAACCATTAAATTCTTTGGTTGTATAGAGCACTTCCTGTTGACAGTAAACTACTTCAATTTAGCTGTGGAGAGACGCACCATCTCATTAAGTGTTTTAGTGCACACTACTTGTTCTAATCGCTGAATGTGTAATTAGTTTAGTATAAGCTGCAATATCGACACCATCTGTATCTATGTTTATCTTTTTGTTAACTAAAAACACTTGAAACTGAGTTTTACTCGGCGCTTTGGGTAAAAATCATACAGATCGTGTCCGTTGAAGTGACACTTTTAGATTACATAATTTAGTTGGAGATAGCGATTGATGGAAGAGAGATCCCTTAGGTCTCATGTGTTGGATTTAATAGGAAGTTTTCTGTATCAAGAAAAATTCCCAAGCTACACATATTTAAGAGAAGGAATTCTGGACTTAGTTGATTCCACTTCATCATACAGAGAAGAAGGCGAAGAACTGTATCCTGAGATATTTATAACAAATAACATTGATTCAGTCCTAGAAACACTTCCTTTCTGTAAAAATGTTGAGATAGATAGGCAAGCCGCCTCTGTAAAAGAATTTTCTAATGCCTTAAAGCTTTGCGCACCGTTATCAAGAAATGGATGGGTAATCTACATAAATGTTGAAGAAACACACATTAGCTATGGAGTGGTGTCATCTGAAATTTCAGAATTAAGCCCAACATTCAGGACTCAAGCCGTTGGAGAGCTTAGCCAAAATGGTGATGAATATTGCATCGCTTATCTACAAAACGTAGGCAATAAAACTGTATTACTCAAAGGCTCTGAAGCAAGCGCTTTGATATGTCTTACTTTAAATAGTAAAGGCTCAGCCCATGGGCATGAATTGAAACAATTGTGTTCGTTCATTACGCAAGATATCGATGATCAGTACAAAGATATATCAGCCTCTTATTTTAAAAAACTGATAGGTAACGCTTTAATCATCGGTCATGGTAACTTAATAGGTGTTGTTAAGGATAATCATGAAAAAATATCAGCTTTGAAAACTCGACATAGCGATGGTATTTATCTCCGAAAGCCAATAAATATGTATGATTTATTAGCAGCTTCAGAAGAGGAAAAAACTAGAGAAGCATGTACATCAAATCGTCTTTATAGCTCACTTCTTGAATCGATGCTAAACCATGATGGCATGACAGTATTGACAACTTCTGGGAAAATTCTTGGTTATCATGTGTTTGTAAAACCGCAAGGTGATGAAGAAAATGGTCTTGTAGGAGGAGCTAGGACTAGAGCATTTGAAATAATGAAACGCAGTGAATGCTTTGAGTGTTGTTTTTACAAGTCCCAAGATGGAAACGAAAAGATTTGGAGTGTGAGCAATGCCTAGTAAAGAGTTAGTGTGGGCAGGCCCTACAGGCACATTAATACCTAAAAGCTGTTCTGAGCCACAAGAAATAGTCCTTTATGCAAACGGCTTAAATGACAAGCAAAAAAAAGATATCGCGCGTGCTTTTGAACATGAAGCATACGACATGGGGGCTGAATATACGTGGCGCAGGGCTATGGTCAGGCTTAAATCGACCTTAAAGACTTTAGGTATGGGCTTTATTGGAGAAATGCTTAATGATGATGATATAGATGAATACAGCAATATTGATATCGTTTTAAATGACTATAGCGCAATCAGTTTGGCTGAGCAGCTTGGAGCTATCAACAGCACTGGAGCATTGAAACTAAGGCATGCCTTGGAGTTAATAAGTCATTACTTGTCCGATGATGCTGAAAAGAACAACGAAGAACTATCAAAAATCGATGCTGCTGCGCTAGTTAACTCGTGTGTTCAATATGTCTTAGGTGAGACTGATATATCAATAGCAATTGAGTTCTCCGAACTAAGAAATCGACTTTATACAGAAAGCTTAACATTAGCCGACCCTCAAATTGAGCAGCTTTTAGATTCACCACCGTTTTATATAAAAACCGTAGTTTCTGTACTCCTGTCAGGTATTAAAAATGAGCAAGGCGCAGCTCAAGAGCATGCTGTTAGTAACTTAGGTGTATTAATACAACCTATTTGGAATCACATTCCAGAAAAGGATAAGTGGCAAATTGGGAATGCATACAGGGATGCAACTGCTGCTGGTGATATATCAGCTACTAAAGGTCTTAAGAATGCATTGCTAAAAGTAAAAGGTTTCGACTATGTGCCAGAAAACCTTCGTTCATCTACTTTTAAAAAGGCGGCAAAATCATTGATTGATGCTCATTTTGCCATGAACAACTTCTATACTGAAGGCCCATTAGTTGCCAACTTATCTAAGCTTGGAAGCTCGATTCCAGCACCAGCGTTTATAGATTGTGTCCAAGCATACCTATGTGTTTATCTAGGCAACTCGTATGGAGTATCTAATGCAGCATTTCCAACTGCTAAGTCAGAATTATTAAAGATTCCTGAGGATCGTTGGAGATATTACTTTGACAAGGTTTTGTGTAATGATGAGATAATTCTTGCTAAATTATTTAACAGTAATCCAAGAGATAGATTTAAAACATTAATACGTGAACATCTATCCTTTCTTGTAGAAAGTGAAAGTTTGAATACAGATGTACTTAAACTAGTTAAAGCTTTAAATAATGATGATAATAATCGTATAAGTATTATTTCCCGCAAGCTTTACGACAAGTTACGAACAAAATAATCTAATCATTGTTTGCTGTCGGGCATGTTTACCATGCTCCGACACACATTAGATTTCTATAAATAGTCAAAGTCATTATGTAAACTCAGTATTTGAATCTTTGTGAGGAGTAAAGGTTGTTGAAAAGTACTACGAAAGGTTTGCCAGCTTCAATCTGGAGGTGGTTTTTTTCATTGCAAGATGAAGAAGTTAACGAACAAGACCCTGCAAAAAAACTACTCAATAGTATGAGAATAACGGCAAAGTGCCGATTCAATGCATCTGTGCGTTTAACTAGAATCAGCAATTATTCTTTTCTGACGACGACAATGCTATCACTTGGTTTGATTTTTATTCCTTTATATCAAAATTCAGGGTTACCAATCCGTTTTACAGACTCAGTGTTAAGTATGTTGCAGATATTTTTAGCAGTTGCAGGGCTTTGTTGCGTAATTCGATGGAACTAAATCAAGAAGCTACGATCTGAGCGGTTACGCCCATCAATCGTCGTAGC
>NZ_JAWOVM010000089.1:0-15059 GCF_033339895.1 Vibrio sp. 1751 | reverse complement strand
ATCTGTACCTTGATAAATCAGTGTAATAGCACTATCTTGTAACCCGCAAACAAATGAACCCCTATATGTTGTGTTTAAGCGACAATATATAGATAGACTTTGATCACAAAGCCGCCGCAAGCTTTACTCATATTGCACATAAACAAACAAAAATACGGCTTTTATCAGTTTTCTTAGGGAAATAAAGCAGAATGAACCAACAACTTACCGTCACCAAGCGTGATGGCCGTAAAGAAAGTATCGATCTGGATAAAATCCACCGCGTTATCACTTGGGCTGCAGAAGGTCTAGATAACGTTTCGGTTTCTCAAGTAGAACTTCGCGCTCACATCCAGTTTTACGACGGCATCACAACGACAGATATTCACGAGACAATCATCAAGTCTGCGGCAGACCTGATCTCTGAAGAGACTCCGGATTACCAATACCTAGCTGCTCGCCTAGCGGTATTCCATCTGCGTAAAAAAGCGTATGGCCAATACGAGCCACCAACGCTTTATGATCACGTGTCTCGCCTCGTCGATATGGGTAAGTACGATCAACATATTCTAGAAGACTACACAAAAGCAGAACTCGACGAACTTGATGCGTACCTCGACCATAAACGCGACCTAAACTTCTCATACGCGGCAGTTAAGCAGCTAGAGGGTAAGTACTTCGTACAGAACCGTGTTACGGGCCAAATTTACGAAAGTGCTCAGTTCTTATACATCCTTGTAGCAGCGTGCTTATTTGCGAAATATCCAAAAGCGACACGTCTTGATTACATCAAACGTTTCTACGATGCGACATCGACATTTAAGATTTCTCTACCTACGCCAATTATGTCTGGCGTGCGTACCCCTACTCGCCAGTTCAGCTCATGTGTTCTGATCGAGTGTGGAGACAGTCTTGATTCTATTAACGCAACAGCAAGCTCAATTGTTCGTTATGTATCTCAGCGCGCTGGTATTGGTATCAACGCAGGTCGTATCCGTGCATTAGGCTCAGAGATTCGCGGTGGTGAAGCATTCCACACTGGTTGTATTCCGTTCTACAAGTACTTCCAAACAGCAGTAAAATGTTGTTCACAAGGTGGTGTACGTGGTGGCGCAGCTACTGTGTTCTACCCAATGTGGCACGGTGAAGCACGCTCACTAATGGTACTTAAGAACAACCGTGGTGTTGAAGAAAACCGTGTTCGTCACATGGACTACGGTGTTCAGTTAAACAAACTGATGTACCAACGTTTAGTTGAAGGCGGCAATATTACGCTATTCTCACCATCTGATGTACCTGGTCTGTACGACGCATTCTTCGAAAACCAAGAAGAGTTTGAGCGTCTATACGTGAAGTACGAGAACGATCCTTCAATCAAGAAAGAAACGGTTAAAGCGATTGAAATGTTCACTCTGCTAATGCAAGAGCGTGCATCAACGGGTCGTATCTACATCCAGAACGTGGACCACTGTAATACTCACAGCCCATTTGATTCTGAAGTCGCTCCAGTTCGTCAGTCGAACCTATGTTTAGAAATCGCACTGCCAACGAAACCATTAACTAACGTTGAAGATGACTCAGGCGAGATCGCACTGTGTACGCTTTCTGCATTCAACTTAGGTGCTATCAAGTCTCTAGATGATTTCGAAGAGCTATCCGATCTTGTTGTTCGTGCGTTAGATGCACTGCTTGATTACCAAGATTACCCTCTACCAGCGGCATACAAATCGACTATGAACCGTCGTACGCTAGGTGTTGGTGTGATTAACTTTGCTTACTACTTAGCGAAGAATGGCGTGAAATACTCTGACGGTAGCGCGAACGGCCTAACTCACCGTACGTTCGAAGCAATGCAGTACTACCTATTGAAAGCATCTGTAGCACTGGCGAAAGAACAAGGTAAGTGTCCTTCATTCGACGAGACGAACTACGCGAAAGGCTTACTGCCGATTGATACGTATAAGAAAGATATCGATCTAATTTGTGACGAAGCGCTGCACTACGACTGGGACAGCCTACGTAAAGAAATTATGGAGCACGGCCTACGTAACTCAACACTGACTGCGCTAATGCCTTCTGAGACTTCTTCTCAGATTTCAAACGCAACTAACGGTATTGAGCCACCACGTGGTTACGTTTCAGTAAAAGCTTCGAAAGACGGTATCCTGAAGCAAGTTGTACCAGAGTTCACAGAACTTAAAGACAGCTATGAACTGCTTTGGAATATCGGTTCGAACGACGGTTATCTACACCTTGTGGGTATTATGCAGAAGTTTGTTGACCAAGCTATCTCTGCTAATACTAACTACGACCCGTCACGTTACGAGACTGGCAAGGTTCCAATGAAGAAACTACTTCAAGACCTGCTAACAGCGTATAAGTTTGGTGTGAAAACGCTTTACTACCACAACACTCGTGATGGCGCGAAAGATGAACAGAAAGATGCTGTTCAACCACAAGATGACGATTGTGCTGGCGGCGGTTGTAAGATTTAATCTTCCCGTACCTAGCGAACCCGTAAAGACAGACTATCGATAACCTCCCCCTTACGGGGAGGTTTAAAAGGAATTGAGGCATTATGGCTTACAGTACTTTTAACCAAAAAAAGAATGACCAATTGAAGGAACCAATGTTCCTAGGTCAATCAGTAAACGTTGCACGTTACGACCAACAAAAGTTTGAGATTTTCGAAAAACTTATCGAGAAACAACTTTCTTTCTTCTGGCGTCCAGAAGAAGTAGACGTATCTAGCGACCGTATCGATTACAACAAACTTCCAGATCACGAGAAGCACATCTTCATCTCTAACTTGAAGTACCAAACGCTTCTTGACTCTATCCAAGGCCGCAGCCCTAACGTGGCACTGCTGCCGCTTGTGTCTCTGCCAGAACTAGAGACTTGGATTGAGACTTGGTCTTTCTCTGAAACGATTCACTCTCGTTCTTACACACACATTATTCGTAACATCGTGAACGACCCTGCGGTGGTGTTTGATGATATCGTTGAGAACGAGCACATTCTGAAGCGTGCAAAAGACATCGCGCACTACTACGACGATTTGATTCAAGCGACGAATGATTACCATCGCTACGGTGAAGGTGAGCATGTCCTTAACGGTGAAACGGTTAAGGTTAGTCTGTACGATCTTAAGAAGAAGCTGTACATCTGTCTGATGTCTGTTAACGCATTAGAAGCTATTCGTTTTTACGTAAGTTTCGCATGTTCTTTCGCTTTCGCAGAACGCGAACTAATGGAAGGTAACGCGAAAATCATCAAGCTGATCGCTCGTGACGAAGCACTTCACTTAAACGGCACGCAGCACATGATCAACCTGCTACGTAACGGTCAAGATGACTTCACTTTCATGCAAATCGCAGAAGAGGCAAAACAGGACTGTTTTGACCTATTCAAAGAAGCAGCTGAGCAAGAAAAAGAGTGGGCAGAGTATCTATTCAAAGATGGCTCTATGATCGGTCTAAACAAAGACATCCTAAGCCAATACGTTGAATACATCACAAATATTCGTATGCAAGCGGTAGGTCTACCAGCAGCGTATCCAGAAGCAACAACCAACCCAATTCCATGGATTAACGCTTGGTTGTCTTCAGATAACGTTCAAGTTGCGCCTCAAGAAGCAGAAATCTCTTCTTACCTTGTGGGTCAAATTGACAATGAAGTTCGCGCAGATGACTTCGAAGGATTCGAGCTGTAATGGCAACACTCAAAATCAACAAACTGATCAGCATTGAATCCAACCCTTCCAATACGATTTTGGAAACAATGGAGCAAGCTGGCCTATTACCAGAATACAACTGCCGTGATGGGCACTGCGGCGCCTGTCGCTGCAAATTGGAGTCTGGTGAAGTGGAGTATGTTGGTTTTGCCATGGCTTACACACAAAGTGATGAAATATTACCTTGTATCTGTAAAGCAAAATCAGATTTGTCACTTAGCGGCGTTAACTACGCGATGAAAGAAAAGCAGCGCGCATAACGTTGACTCGACGGTATAAAATGCAAAAGCCAAGGTAATCACCTTGGCTTTTTTGTCTCTGTGTTTTGTCTCTCAGACTACTGTAGAGAGCTTTGGTTATAAAGCACTGCTCGGGAGGTGCATCTCTTTAACTTTCTCTAAAAATGCATAATGCGCAAACATCGGTTTACGTTCTAGGTAGCGACGCAACAAGTCTAATGCTGCCGTGCTGATCACTTTAACTTGATCACTGCGCTGATACTTTTTCGAGAGTTTATATAACGCTCCCCACTCGCCTGACGGTGTCGATAAAGCGACGGAAAAAACACCCTCTTCAATATGGCCAGTAACGAGTGATAAATCCGTCCCACACTTCTCTCGCGTAGCACCAGCCAGAGCAAACGTTTCTGCTAATGGATCTCCGCTGTTGGCCATCGCTTGAGTCAGGCTCGGTAGTATCCAACCATGCCCTAGTTGCTTTTCAGCGTTTTCATCACCGTTTAGCCAGTACGTTAAGTATCCTCCGCTACTTTTTTCGGAGGTCGACACTGTTAGTCCTTTATCGACCAACAACTGGCCGACATTTTCAACCATAGGTAAGTCAATACTAACGGTATTACTCTCAAGGTGTTTATTAATTATCTGTACGAGTTTCAAACGCTGTTCAAGCTGATCTGAAGGACCAAAAAGTTTCACTTCAATAAAAGGCAAGTAAGAGCGATACCCTAGCTCATAGCCTTGAGGAAGTTTTAGCTGATCTAGCTTATCTGAAATACCGGATTCAGACAGACCAAACGTGTAGATTCGGCTACAACATGAACCTTGCACATCGGGAAACACTCTTCTCAGATCGGGAAGAATTTGCGTCTCTGCCATGAGCTTAAATTCACTTGGTACACCCGGTGTGAAATAAAAAATGGCATCATTAATCAGCATTTTGAAACCGCAAGCAGTGCCTATCGGGTTGTCCAATATCTCTGCCGTTTCTGGCAGCATTGCTTGCTTTAAATTACTGTCCGGCATAGGGATGCCACGTCGAGCATACAAACTTTCTAGATGCTGCAACCACTCTTTGAATAGCACCAGTTTACAATCGGCGGCTCTCGCGGCGGCGGCGGCACTCATGTCATCCGTTGTAGGGCCTAAACCACCATTAACAATAACCACATCGTTGTTAAAGCTGAGCATTAAAAACTCTTCAACCAAACTCGATAGGCTATCGCCAACCGTTGAGCGCTTTGTTAAGCCAAATCCATGTTGATAAAACAGGCTAGACAACCATGCCGCATTAGTATCAACAATATCACCGTGGAGGACTTCCTCACCAGTACTAAGCATTGCTATTTTCACAACTGACTCCTGAACGTAAGCACAATCCTATTTTCGTTATAGCGCTTATTTTTCTTTTTATTTGGACAAATCTCGCCGAGGTTTGTTGGGACTAAATAAGGGTCAAGTGTTTAAATGATTGATGTTTTGAGGGATAATTACGAGCCCGAACATACACCATTAACTCGGAGACCTTTGTGTCAAAATCATCCATGTTCAAGACGACTCTAACAGGCCTTTGCTTGGCTTCGTCAGCGCTTGCGCACGCAAGTCACTATGACCTAAGCCGTCATACAGAGTTTTCTTACACACCTGATTGCTTGTCAGGTTACTGCGAAACGACGACTCTGTACACCTTCGAGGCTCAAAATCGCGGTGTTATGTATGAACAGAATAATGATGATTCGCTAAACCTTGACGCAGGGCTTCAGCCTAAACATCTCATCATCCCTCAAGATAAAGACTGGGATTACCTGATGGGTCAAACCTACACCATTCTAGGTCTCAGTATCGCGACCGTAGGCATGATGACTTTTCTTCCAGAAAGTATCACCAAATGGGACGAAGAAGACCGAGACATGAGTAAGTTGGGGCAAAAGTGGAAAGATAATGTCTCTGACGGCCCCGTTTGGGATCGCGATGAACATGTCCTCAACTACATCATGCACCCATATTTTGGCGGCGTTTACTACACGGCAGCACGTCACGCTGGCTATAATGAATTTCAGTCGTTTTTGTACTCCGCAACTATGTCGACGTTCTTTTGGGAGTATGGCGTGGAGGCGTTCGCAGAAGTACCATCTTGGCAGGATATTTTTATCACACCATTCTTTGGTGCTGTTGTTGGTGAAATGATGTTAACGGCTGAGCAAGACATTATTGCAAACGGCGGCGAAGTTATGGGCTCTGAAACCGCAGGTGATGTTTCGCTCTTCTTCTTAAACCCTGTTGGACATATTCATTATTGGGTAACTGATGCATGGGGCGGTAGTGCAGAACTACAATTCAATTCATCACCTTGGTTTGGAAACCAAGATGTTGCAAAATTCGCCATGGACGCAGGCGCAAACTACGACAGTCAATTTTTTGGTGTCGAGTTAAAAGTAACCTTCTAATCCTAAGTTGATACTCGGTAAAAAGCAGCCTTACGATGGCTGCTTTTTTGTGCTCTGAACATTGTTTTAATTATTTCCATCACGAATTAGTGTTAAAAATTGACTTTCATCAAACATTACCTGCCCTTAGCACCTACACTAAATAAAAGGATTTATTCCAATAACTTAAGTAGCACGTTTATTCGTACTGCGTCCAAACCTTGATTCTAGGAGGGGACATTATGAACACCGTATTTATTGTTAATTTTGTCGGACAAGCGTCACCCGCCACGATTAAAGAGCTCGCTGCAATCACACACGAAAACGGCGGGAAATGGCTGATCAGCAAAGTAAACTTTATCGAAGACCAAGTTGCAGGTGTCATCAAAGTAGAGCTTCCAAGAGAAAATGCCGACATCGTTAAACAGGCGTTCTCTTCTTGTCAGACTCTTGTTGTTAGGTTCGTCGACTCTGAACCTCATTCATATCGTGAAGACACTATCTTCCAACTTCGTTTAGATGCCAACGATAGAGCGGGTATTGTGAATGAAATTACTCACGTTCTCGATAATCAAGGTATCTCAATTTTAGATATGGATTGTCAGCGTGTATTCATTGCTGGAGGCGGAGGGGTAAGCTCTAGCTTATTCAGCGCTAAAATGGCGATAAAACTACCTAGCGAGCTAGAAATTGAAGACATAGCCAATGAGTTAGAATCTCTGAGTGAAGACACTCGTGTAATTGTAGAAAGCTAACTGCATACCTTTAACGCTTCCCCAATAAAAAGAGCAGCAATTCAGCTGCTCTTTGTCGTTCTAATACTCAATACGTTTTATTTCACTGACCACTGAGACAGTGAACGTTTGAAATCAGAGTAGTCAAATTCATTCAGTTTTTGAATGTCACCATTCGAGCGTTCACAGTAGACCGACGGCATACGTAGACCGTTAAACCAGTTTAGTTTCACCATGGTGTAACCGGCACTATCTAGAATATGCAGACGCTGTCCTATCTCTAGAGGCTGTTCGAAGTTCGCCACGCAGAACTGGTCACCAGCCAAACAAGAGCACGAGCCGATCACATACTCATGTTCACCATTTTCAGATGCTTCAAGGATTGACGCTGGCTCATTGTAGATCAACGTATCTAAGCGGTGAGCTTCTGTGGCCGAATCGACAATCGCCGTCTTCTTTACGTTCTCTACAATATCAACCACTGTTACAACGAGATCAGTGGTCTTAGTAATTATCGCTTCACCCGGCTCTAAATACATTTGTACGCCGTGTTTCTCTGAGAACGCTTTAAGTGCTAACCCCAACTTCTCGATATCGTACCCCGGCCATGTGAAAAACACGCCGCCACCCATGCTTACCCAGTCCAGCTTATCTAGGTACTCGCCAAACTGAGCTGAAATAGCATCGAGTAAGCCGATAAACGCATCCACGTCTTTGTTCTCACAGTTCATGTGGAACATTACGCCATCAATACCATCAAAAATTTCCGGTTTGATGTGATCAGCCTGAACCCCAAGACGAGAGAATTGACGCGCTGGGTTTGCTAAGTCTTGCCCTGCATAGCTCACACCTGGGTTTAGGCGCAAGCCAATCGATGCTTTACCTTCGACAATATGACGATAAGCCGCTAGCTGTGACTGAGAGTTAAAGATCATCTTGTCACAGATGTCCGCCACATCGCGAACGTCATCTTCGCTGTAACCCACACTGTATGCGTGTGTCTCACCACCGAACGTTTCGTAGCCAAGCTTCACTTCAAACGGGCCAGAACTTGTTGTTCCGTCTAGGTAAGGCTTGATGATGTCGAATACACCCCATGTTGAGAAGCACTTCAGTGCTAATACAAGCTTCACACCAGAGATGTCTTTTAGCTGTTTTGCTTTCTCTAGATTCTCAATCAGCTTGTCTTCATTGATCATGAAGTATGGCGTTTTTAGTTCGTTTTGTTGCATTTTGATACCTTACGTCCCTTCGCCTTAGCAAAGACACTATAAAATCGAACAAAGCCGACGCAAGTGCATCGGCTTAAACGTACAAATAAGAGTCGCTAAATTCTTACTTCAATTTATGGATAACAGGTTGTCCTGGCTCCAGTTCTTGAACATGCCAATCTAGACCAATAGATGGCATGGTTTCTAGGAATGGGTCAGGATCTAGCTGCTCCATGTTGAACACGCCTTTGTCTGCCCATTTGCCACGGAAGAACTGCAAAGCAGCAGTGATCGCAGGTACGCCAGTGGTGTATGAGATAGCTTGGTGTTCAACATCTTCGTATGCGACTTCGTGATCAGCGTTGTTGTAAATAAATACACTGCGCTCTTTACCATCTTTCTTACCTTGAACCCAAGTACCGATACACGTTAGGCCAGTGTAGCCTGGTGCGAGAGATGTTGGATCTGGTAGTAGTGCTTTTAGCACGTGCAAAGGTTGAACAACCGTACCGTCGTGAAGCGTTAGTGGATCTGGGCTGAGTAGACCGATGTCGCGCATCACATTGAAGTAGTTTAGGTAACGGTCACCAAAGCCCATCCAGAATTCGATGCGTTTCGCCGGGATGAACTCTTGCATAGATCGAACTTCGTCGTGCGCCATTGAGTACACTTTGTGTGAGCCACAATTCGGGAATTCGAACTCAAGCATACGTGAGTGACAAGGTACTTGTTTCCACTCGCCGTTTTCCCAGTAGAACGAATCGCCTTGAATCTCAAGCATGTTCGTTTCTGGATCAAAGTTAGTTGCGAACTTCTTACCGTGGTCGCCTGCGTTTACATCCATTACGTCGATAGTATCGATTTCATCGAACAGATGCTTCACTGCGTATGCGGCAAACACCGATACTACGCCCGGATCGAAACCAGCACCAAGAATACCTGTAATGCCCGCTTCTTCAAACTTCTCACGGTAGCCCCACTGCCAATCGTAAGCTTGAGGTACTTGTTGGCCTTCAGAGCACAAGTCAACCGCAACAGATGTATCAAGGTATGACACTTTAGCTTGGTAACATGCTTCCATAATAGACATGTTCACCCAAGGAGGACCTGCGTTGATCACTAAGTCAGGTTGTACTTCTTTAATTAAAGCAACTAAAGAATCTACGTCGTCCGCGTTTACCGCTCGCGCTTCTAATTTCTTAGTTGAATCTTTCAGATTGTTTTTCTTCTGAATCGATTCGATGATTTTCTCACACTTACCTACGGTACGTGATGCGATTGTGATATCACCCAGAACGTCGTTGTTTTGTGCTGCTTTATGTGCAACTACCCAGCCAACGCCGCCTGCACCAATCTGTAGAATTGCCATAGTTTTCCGTTACCTTTGTTAAACTAGCTCTGCCGCTAGCGTATTGATTTTTGAGAGCAAAGATTCAAAGTCCGCCGTCGTCAGACACGGGTTCAAAATCGTAAATTTCAATGCAGTTTTATCGTCGACAATGGTTTCACCCAATACCGCGATACCGCGTGTTAACGCTTCTAAGCGCAACGTTTTGTTCAGTTCATCCAGATCCGCTGATTCATGTGTCGCGCGGAACAGAACCGTAGATAGTGATGGTTCAGCCAACAACTCAAAGTGTTTGTTATCTCGAATCATGTCCGCCACTTCAAGCGTCTGTTCAAGCAAATGATCATACATATCGCCTAGGGCTTTTGGCCCTACGCTTTGCATCGTCATAAACACTTTGAGCGCATCAAAGCGCTTAGTTGTCGCAATAGACTTATCCACCAAGTTCGGTAGTTCGTCGTGTTCGCGGTTCAAATAGTCTGCATGGTGAAGCAGGAATTTAAAGTTAGACTTGTCATTTACCAATAGCGCACCACAACTGATGGTTTGGTAAAACAGCTTATGGAAGTCTACGCTGATGGAATGTGCACGCTCACAACCTTTCAGACGCGCTTTTTGGCTACTTAGAATCAGAGCTCCACCGTATGCACCGTCGACGTGCATCCACATGTCATGTCTCGCTGCCATATCGGCGATAAAGTCTAAGTCATCAATAGCACCGTGGTCCGTTGTACCCGCTGTACCAACAATGGCAAATGGGATCAAACCTTCTGCTTTGGCCTGATTGAGAACTTCGTCTAATTTAGTGACATCCATCGTTCCATCGGCATTAGCATCGACGGTCATGACCGCTTTTTCACCCAATCCCATCCAAGACGCTGATTTTTGAACCGTGAAGTGGGATTTTTTCGAACATACAATACGTAGCTTGTCTGCGTATTCAGGAAGGCCAAGCTTTTGAATTGAGTGTGCACTGAGTTTGTCAACAATCCAATCTCGCGCAAGCATCAAACCCATTTGGTTACTTTGCGTGCCGCCGCTCGTGAAGATACCGTCCGCTTTTTCACCTAACTCATATTTATCGCATAGCCAGTTCACAACTTTCTGTTCAACATAAGTCGCTGATGAAGCTTGATCCCATGAGTCCATCGACTGGTTCAAAGCCGCAATCATTGCCTCTGCCGCAATCGCTGGCATCAACGGTGGAGTATGTAGGTGAGCAATACAATCTGGATGTTGAGTAAAAATTGCGTTTTTCGCGACCAGCTCAGCAGCATCGTCGATAACGGTTTTAAGAGGCGCATTTCCATTATCAAGATCAACGTCGTGAATCGCTGCTTCCAATGCTTTTGGATCCATACCTGAATACGGTGCAGTCACTTGTTCAAACACTGACTTCATTGCCGTAGTAGTGTGATTCATCACCGAAGCAAATTCATTGCTGCCCATCTCTCCAGTGTGGATGAAATGCTTCTTCCATTCATCTTGTGGCTGAGTTTCGATGTGACTACCGCCAGCGGCTAAAATCGCGTCTTCAAATACACGTAAAGCAAAGTCGATTTGCTCAAACGAGATGATAAGAGGAGGAAGGAAACGAATTACTGCGCCTTCGCGTCCACCTTTTTCAACGATCAAGCCACGCTCGAGTGCTGCGCGTTGAATAGAAAGTGTGAGTTCACTATCCGCTTGAGGTTCACCAAATTTATTGAGCTCACCGTCTGGATTTTTAATCTCCACGCCTAGCATCAAACCTTTGCCACGAACCTCTGCGATACAGTTTACACGCTTTTGAATACTCTCAAGGCCGTAACGCAGGTACTGACCCGCAATATTGGCATGCTCAACAAGGTTATCACGCTGGATAATTTCTAATGCTTTCGCACCAGAGACCATAGCTAGCTGGTTACCACGAAATGTACCTGTGTGCTCGCCCGGCTTCCATGTATCATGTTGCTTGTTGATAACCAATAGCGACATTGGTAAGCCACCACCAATTGCTTTTGATAAACACAGAATATCTGGAACAATGCCCGACTCTTCGAACGCGAAATTGTAGCCAGTTTTACCAATACCACACTGGATCTCATCGAAGATCAGTAAGATACCGTGTTCATCACAAATACGACGTAACTCTCGTAGCCAGAATGCTGGCGCAGGAACAACACCACCCTCACCTTGCACTGGCTCCACGATAATCGCGGCAGGCTTCATAATGCCTGACTCATCATCGTTTAAAAGACGATCGATATAGCGAATACTTGCTTTCGCACCTTCATCACCGCCAAGCCCAAAAGGACAACGCAGGTTGTATGGGAAAGGCATAAAGTGCACATCCGACATCAAACCAGTTCGACGCGCTTTCGTGCCTAAGTTACCCATCATCCCCATCGTACCATTAGTCATACCATGGTATGCGCCACGGAAGGCAAACATAGTGTTGCGACCGGTAGTCTGTTTCGCGAGCTTGATAGCAGCTTCAACCGCATCAGCTCCAGACGGGCCACAAAATTGGATAACGCTGTTCTCGCTTAACTCTTGAGGAAGAAAAGACTTAACAGATTGAATAAACGTCGTTTTTGCTGATGTTGCAATATCTAGCGTCTGATATGGCAGTCCTGAATCTAATTGCTCTTTCAGCGCTTGGTTTATTTCAGGATGGTTATACCCCAAAGCTAGAGTGCCTGCCCCCGCAAGGCAGTCTAGAAAGATCTGTCCACGCGTATCTTCAACCAAGCACCCAAAGGCTTGTTTAATTGCGATCGGCAAACGACGTGGATAAGAACGTACTTCAGATTCATGCTCAGCCTGATCAATCAATACTTGATCTGGCGTTAAGTCATACGTTCCCTCAACGATAGGAACCTGAGACGAAAAAATGTTTGCGATATTGCTATCGACTTCAAAGGCAGTGCTCATACTACATAATCCCTTGAATTATAATAATTCTGTATCCTGTATTAATAATCATTAGAATGAAATTACAGGAGGTGTGAATACCCCTCCGCATTTGTCAGTGCATAAATGACAAATACAGATCATCCGCCACGATACTCGCGACTTTATATGTAAAAGGGATTAATCAAGGTTCTGTAATGCACCCGTTTTGTAAAACAGGACATTTCGGCAGTATGAAGCTGATTAGTGTGTGTTTATTCAAAGGTTTCAATGTTGGGTTTCCCATTAATATGCCGCGTTTACAGCATTAGTATCCCGTCTATCGACAAAAGGCTTTGCCGATACCTACCCTACGCAGTGTCACAATCAGCTTGAATGGTCACTACGCGTATCCCCCAGAGATCAAACGTTGTTAATTACGCTCCGAGATTGCGCGCGAATTTATCACAAAATAAAATCTTCTGGCAACGATTTTTCATATTAGTAACAGTGATGTAAATCACAACAAAACATACCCCATTGCAACTCACATGTTCATATTCATGAGCTATGCTTTTCTGCTTCTCTCAAACAGCTGTTATTTAAACAAATATTCTTGAGATATCATCACCTCATCCAACAGAGGTTTAAGGTTGTGCTGCTTAATCGTAAAACATTCCTTTCTATATCCGGAACATTTAAAAAGATAGCATTCTCGTCACAGCTTTGCCTGGAGCAAGAGTGGTTATTCTCCACAAGTGATGGTTTAAACATAGACTAGTAGGAATGGCTAAGATGCATTGCAATGGCAGAATGAACAATCACTTGAGTCAATGAGACAAAGGGTTCGTTACTTAACGAAGTCTGTGACAGAAAAGAAGTTTGAGATTTTCAAAAAATACGAAAAAGGCCTAACATTTTCATGTTAGGCCTTAAATCTGGAGCGACACACGAGGTTCGAACTCGTGACCTCAACCTTGGCAAGGTTGCGCTCTACCAACTGAGCTAGTGTCGCATTTAATATGAGATGGTGCCCCGGGCCGGACTTGAACCGGCACAACGCGAACGTCGAGGGATTTTAAATCCCTTGTGTCTACCAATTCCACCACCAGGGCACACAAATATTCTTTGTGATGCCTTTACAGAAAAGTAAAACACCATCTGATACCGCTAAATGCCATATCAATAAAATTTGGAGCGACACACGAGGTTCGAACTCGTGACCTCAACCTTGGCAAGGTTGCGCTCTACCAACTGAGCTAGTGTCGCATTTATTCTCGAAAGCCATTCACTCTCAAAAGAATAATGGAGGCGCCTCCCGGAGTCGAACCGAGGTCCACGGATTTGCAATCCGCTGCATAGCCACTCTGCCAAGGCGCCTCATTTGTGAATAAAGCTAAGCTTTTTCACCACCCTTTCGAGCCGTGCTCTCTTGGGTACGGGATGCATTCTACGGATTCGAGCGATCGAGTCAACACTATTTTTATTTTTTTAAATCGTTTGACTAGAATTTGTGCGAAAGACGATGGATTGCTTAGTTTTAATACTAAAAATCGCTTAAATACACTTGTTTATCATAAAACTTTGGCTACGCCTTACACTGCTGGCCGTGCGTTGCGTGCATTGAAGTATTAATAATCAGAAGACTCGCCTCTCTAAGACTCTCCAAGGACAAAAACAAGACTTAGATCACAAATAGAACTCTATCGAAGCAAAAGCCCCAGATACAAATTGCAAACATGGCCGTTAGCAAGCATTGAAAAGCGAGAGAAGCCAAAAAATGCTGTAGATTGTCTTAGTACAAAAAAGCAGGCTATTAAGCCTGCTTTCTAACATCAGAATTTAATGGTGCTCTTCATTCAACAGATCGTCTTTCGCAGCAGCCAAATATTGAATCATTGACCAATATGTCAAGAAAGTTGCCACATACAAGGCCGCAAAGCCTAGCCAAACCATCCATTCATCGTAACGCCATATCAACACCCATAAGGCGAACATTTGCGAAACAGTTTTTACTTTGCCAACCCAAGATACCGCAACACTCGCTCGCTTACCGATTTCAGCCATCCATTCTCGCAATGCTGAGATAATGATTTCTCGCGCAATCATCGTTACCGCAGGAATGGTCACCCAAATTGAATGATAATGTTCCGTGATTAGAATCAATGCCGTTGCCACTAGCACTTTATCAGCGACAGGATCAATAAACGCGCCAAAACGAGAAGTTTGGCCAAGTTTACGGGCCAACATGCCGTCAAGCCAGTCGGTAAAACCCGCTACCCAAAACACCATTGCTGCTGCAAACGGTGCCCATGAATAAGGTAGATAAAAGACAACCACAAAAACAGGGATTAGGAACAGTCTAAGAAGAGACAGAATGTTCGGGATATTCAAACGCATTTTATTATTCTCTTACACATTGCGGCTTAATGTTGCGCGATTTTCCTTATTGTTTCAATGCTTGGAAAATAATTTCTGCTAAAGAGTGACTTATTCCCGGTACTTTGGCGATTTCTTC
>NZ_JAWOVM010000088.1:0-15565 GCF_033339895.1 Vibrio sp. 1751 | reverse complement strand
ACTAATGGATCTCGAGCGTGAGTTGGGAAGTAGTGTTTAGATTTACGCTGACCAGGAAACTTCATGCTTGTTCTTGAGTGAGAAAAAAAAGAGGCGGGATTGTATCACAAAAAAATGAAAATCGTGGCGATTTATTACAAAGAAGTCTGCTCGCTGAAAAAATCAGCGAGCTGAGTAAATAGCAACCAAAGCAGCTGCAATTTATGAGGCTTGTCGTATTGCAATGGGTTGTTTTTTAAACTTGTTGCTCAGCAGCGCCCGGAAAGAGCCTGCTCCGCGCTAACTAAATTTACCCGCGTTACTTTTTCACTTCAGTTGGCTCAACGTAAGCCTTGGTACCCCAAAGTGGGACTGTCGAAAGGCTATGCTTAAAACTACCATCGGTCTCTTTTGTTGTATAAGACAAGTAGAGTAAGGTTTGGTTATCGGCATCATAAATACGGCGAACCTTCATTGTTTTGAAGAAAATGCTTTTTGACTTCTTAAATACAATTTCACCGGACTTACTCTTATCTATTTTTGCAATCATTTCCGGTGTGATTTCGCCAGTCTGACGACATGATATTGAGCTATCACTTGGATCTGCTAAGCTGAAATCCGCTTCGATAGAGGCGATGTGACATGTGACACCTGTTACCACCTCGTCTTTCAACTCACCGACTTTGATGTCTTTCAAAGTAAACCAACCGAGCCCCACGTCAGCAACATCGTTATCTGAACAACCAACTAGAGTAGTAGCAAGCAATGCACTTAACAGCATCTTTTTCATTATTTTTGTCCTTAACTAGGAAAGATATTGATGAAATCTATCAGAGGTTTGCACCTAAAACAAAATTTAGCCACGGAAAGGTCTATGTGCGCTAGGTTTGTTGCGGGCTTCATGCTAATGTACTGCTCTAAACGAAGGTATCAAGATGAATGAACAACAGTTAGCCAGTATCGAGCGTAAAAATACATGGCTGTATGATCTGGTCGAAGTTGAATTTCCGACACCAGAGAGTTTGAAAGGGCGCGATGTCTATTTCAAAACGCTAGAAAAAGCAACGTATCAAGTAGTCGACAAAGACACACTACTGGAAAGTGACTCTGAATTTAACCCCGACGATATTTTTCTGGTCGATTTTCATCGACTGACCATTATGTTCTCTATCTTGCAATCTCAGCGCTGGGAACAGCAGTATGATAAAGATATGATCATTGAATATCTGACACAGATTATCCTCACGCCAGATTTTGAATTATATGTTGGTTTTAAATCTGGAGTCCCAATTGGTGCTGCTATTGTTAGCCATCTCGAAGGAAATACACTCATCTCTGATGTTGCTGTTTCTGAATCAAAATACAAAAGCTCGTTTGTGGCTGATCTGGCTAAAAGACTAAGCACCGAGCAAAAACTGTTAGACTCAGTGGTTATCGAAAACTAACTTACACATCAATGTGCATAAAAAGTAAAGCAAGATGACGTTGGGTGATCTTGCTTAGAAAAACTGTAATTGCTCCCTTCTATTTCCATGAAATGCCAAGCTCGTCGTTTCAACAATCCCAAACTCAAATAAGATTAATCCAAACATTCTTAAAATCGCTTGGGCTTGAGCCTTTAAGACGTCTGGAGATGGCTATGGCAATTACCAATATTAAGTGCGTGATATTTGACTGTGATGGTACGTTGGTCGACAGCGAAAGACTGTGTTGCCAAGCGCTCGTCAATGTATTTAACCAGCATGGGGCTGAGTTAACGATGGAAGAGTGCGTTTCTCACTTTAAAGGAGGAAAGCTCGCTGACATCCTTTTAGATACTAAAGAATTGAAAGATATCAAAGTCCCAATTGATGTTTTAGAGCCGCAATACCGAGAAGAAGTCCAGTCTCTTTTTGTGCGTCACTTACAGCCGATGGATGGCGCAAAACGATTAATTCAGTTTTTGGATTCGCATAATATCGAATATTGTGTGGCGTCTAATGGACCTAAAGATAAAATTGAATACGCTTTGGAGTTAACCGGTTTACTCGATGCTT
This sequence comes from Vibrio sp. 1751, assembly GCF_033339895.1. NCBI lineage: Bacteria > Pseudomonadati > Pseudomonadota > Gammaproteobacteria > Vibrionales > Vibrionaceae > Vibrio > Vibrio sp. 1751. The sequence continues at coordinate 13,550 of NZ_JAWOVM010000088.1, read as the reverse complement.
TCCGAGGGAAAGTGTTCTCGGCATTCGATGCGAATAGTTGGAAGCCTGAGCCCGATTTAATCATGTACAGTGCTATGAGCATGGGCTTTTTACCAAATGACTGTCTTTATATTGATGACACTCCTAAAGGAGTTGAGGCGGGACTAAACGCCGGTATCAAAACGGTGCAGTTATTTAATGGTGAAGCTATCAATCGTGTTGATGACGAGCGTGTAATTCGCATCCATCATTTAGATGAATTAAAAGAGCAGCTGTGTGGCTGCTCTGTTTGACCTATTAATGGCAAACCGGACTCAAGCTGTGGATGTGCTTAAGTTTAGACTGTAGGTAAGGCGTTTGATGTAGACATTGGATAGATGAGAAGTTTTTTGTATGAAATCCGCAAGCAGCGCATGTGAATTTCTCGCCATCCGATGAAATGAGATATTCATCTCCTTGGCAGAGTGGGCAATTCAGGTTCTCTATGTCTTTTGTGTCTTTGTAATTATTCATATTGTTTTCCAGCAGCAAATTGGAATTGGCAAGATCAAGCATAGCGGAACGCTTTGTTTAAGAACATTATTTCATCCGGTACAGCGAGAACTTGAGATTCACTTCAAATATCCACTTGGATGTCGTAGAAAATATCGAAGGTGATAGTTGAACACGGCTTAAAGAAAAGGGCTCCTTAAGGAGCCCTTGTTGATCATAAGTTCCACAACGTTATGCGGTGCGGTAGCGTTGTAATATCTCACCAAGAGAAACGGAGGCTTGCGTGAGATTAGCGACGCCAGCGGTAGATTGCTCCGCCACTTCTCTGATTGTGCTTGATTGACTACGAATTTCTGAAAGTTCCGATGCAATATCGTTAGCAACTGCGCTTTGTTCTTCAGCAGATGTGGAAATCTGAATGCTCATGTCCATTAATGAGCGTGCTGACTCGGCAATAGAGGTAACATCATGGCCGATTTCATCAATAAGCTGGCTGCTGGTTTGAGCTTGCTGAACGGTTCGGTTGGTGATTGAAGCAATGTTCTGGCTCTCAATTTGAAGCTTCTCAATCATGGCTTGGATCTCTACTGTTGCCTGTTGAGTTCTGCTTGCTAATGTACGTACTTCATCGGCAACCACTGCAAATCCACGACCTTGTTCACCAGCACGGGCTGCTTCGATTGCTGCGTTTAGCGCCAACAGATTAGTTTGTTCTGAAATGGCGTTAATCGTTGTGATCACGTCATTAATCTGCGTCGTATTCTCGTTTAAATTGGTTACTGACGTAGAGGCTTGTTCAATATAGCTAGATAACGTCTCTATCTCGCCAATCACGTTTTGTACACGGCTTCTGCTTAGTTCGATCTTCTGGGCATCTTGGTCTGACTGCGTCGTTGCTTGTTGAGAAATACTTGATACCTCCTTTGCAGAGGCTGTCATTTCTTCCATTGCCGTCGCGACTGAATCAAGCGTTTGATATTGATGAGATATCTGGGTTTCACTCAACTGCATATCTTTTTCGAATGCAGAAGATGTCTCGCTCAACATCGTTGCATTATTTTTAACACTATTAACCAGTTCACTTAAGGTATCCATAGACTTGTCTAGCGCACAGCCGATGGTACCGAATTCATCTCGACCTGGATGGAAACCAAGACGAGAGGTTAAGTCACCGTCACCAATTTTTTCGGTTGTTGTATATAAAACCCACAGAGCTCCTCCGATAAACGTTGCCACCCAGTAAGAGAATAGGGCAAAAGGAATAACCCATAAGAAGCTGAGTAATAGTGACGATAGAGCTGATGATTTTACCGATTCGTATTGTGTGGACACATTTTGAGTCAGCTTAATCACTTCTCCAGAATGCAACTTGGCATAAGCGGTCACAGACCCATCGACAAAAGAACTCTCGCTTACGCGGTTCGATTTCGATACGCCGTCAATTTCTGTAGCGCGGTTTGATTGAGCATCAACGATACCAGAAAGCTTCGCTTCGCTCGCCGAGATCGCTTGCTGCTCAAATTGTTGTATTTCATTGAAGTAGCGGCTTCCAGCCACTGAAGTGAGGGCTACTAAAAATAGTAGGAATATAACCCACATTTTGTCGTTGATAGACATCTTGATAAACAGCCTGTCTATCGTTCTAAACTCAACTTCTCTCATTTAAAGCTCCATTAGAGATAAAAGATATTGACCAAATCTATTGCTATATCGAAACAAAATATGCGAAGTTAATCAGCAAAATATGTAACGAATACTAAATTTAGTTTAAGAAATGAGATCTAAGGACGCCTATAACAGTATGTTATATCTTTAAATTGACATGAATGTTGATAAAAGAGTCATTTCTCTAAAGTGTTAAGCGGATATGAAACCTAATTGCAATCGTTTACTTTTGATTATGCTCATAGGTTTTTAAATCTTTACTTCTCGCTGTCATGAATGTGTCATATAAAGACTATAAAAAGGAGTTGCTGATGTGGATATGGCAAGAGTCAGGCCGTCAGCAAGTAAAAGCAAGAGAGCTTAAAATAAAGGAGGTCACAATGAGCGACCAATACCAAAACGATGAGAGCCTAGAGCTGCTAGATGCGCTTGAAATTGGCATTATCTTGTCGGAATACGTTGGCTCAGACAACGAAGCCGAATAGCGGAACACTCTCATCTCGTCGTAATTGACGTTATACTAGGTTCATGTCACACCAAGCCCTAGAGGCCAAAACTGGCGTCGAATGAACTTTCTAGCCCACCTGCATATCGCAGATCACAGTAACAGCCATTTGTTGGGAAACTTGCTTGGAGACTTCGTAAAAGGAGATCCAAGCAAGCTGTATGATCGCGATATCTCAAATGGCATCAGATTACATAGATTTGTTGACCGTATTACTGACCATCATCCAATCGTCAACGAATGTAAGCCTCATTTCACTGGTATTGCGAGACGTTTTGCACCTATCGCTTTGGATATGTTTTGGGATCATTGCCTCGCAAAACACTGGAACGACTTTCATTCCGTGCCTCTCGAACACTTTGTCCAAACGGCATACGAGCGAGTAAACCGAGAGGTTCATGAACATTTGCCGCCACGTTTTTTGGTGCTCCACAGCAGAATGTGGCATGGCCGATGGCTTCAATCCTATCAAGATCTAGACAATATAGAATTTGCACTACATCGGATGTCGCAAAGAAGCCCTAGAATGGCAGACTTAACCACAACATTTAAAGTGATTGAAAGTGATTACACCGAATTAGAAGAGAAGTTCTCGTCACTTTATCGAGATGTTTTGCGCCAGTCGTATGATTTTCAGCAACAGCTTAATGACTCAACTCAATGAGATAGAAAAGTAGTATGGCTTTAGGGGCTCTGGTAAACTCTGCGCTCCAAAAATAATGAGGTTACACATGTCTGTTAATTTTGCTGATTTAGGCATCGAACAAAAGCTAATCGAGACGCTAGGCAATCTAAATATCGTGACGCCAACACCAGTGCAAGAAAAGTCAATTCCACACGTCCTTACAGGAAAAAACTTACTTGCTGCTGCACAAACTGGTACGGGAAAAACGGCTGCGTTTGGTTTACCTATCATACAAACCGTTCAGCAAAAGAAACTTAACGGCACACCTCAAGCATTGATTTTGGTTCCAACACGCGAGCTTGCACAGCAGGTATTTGATAATTTGAATCAGTACTCGGCAGAAACAGAACTTCGCATCGTGTGTGTTTATGGTGGTACAAGCATTGGCGTACAAAAGAGAAAGTTAGAAGAGGGCGCTGATATTTTGATTGCCACGCCAGGCCGCCTTTTGGATCACCTGTTTAATGGTAACGTAAACATCTCTAAAACCGGTATGCTCGTGTTAGACGAAGCCGACCGTATGTTAGATATGGGATTTTGGCCTGACTTGCAGCGCATCTTCCGACGTTTGCCTGCTGAGAAACAGATCCTATTGTTCTCTGCGACATTTGAGAAGCGAATCAAAACTATTGCGTATAAACTCATGGAATCGCCAGTTGAAGTCGAAGTTTCACCAGCAAATACGACTGCTGAAACGGTAACACAAATGGTTTATCCAGTGGATAAAAAACGGAAACGTGAATTGCTAGCGTACTTAATTGGCTCGCGGAATTGGCAGCAAGTGCTTGTATTTACAAAAACGAAGCAAGGCAGTGATGAGTTAGCGAAAGAGCTCAAGTTAGATGGCATCAAAGCGGTTTCTATCAACGGCGATAAATCACAAGGTGCCCGCCAAAGAGCTTTGGATGAATTTAAACAAGGTAAGGTACGTGCTTTGATTGCAACCGATGTGGCAGCACGAGGGTTAGACATTCAAGAGCTAGAACAAGTCGTGAACTTTGATATGCCATTCAAAGCAGAAGATTATGTCCATCGAATTGGCCGCACTGGAAGAGCAGGAAATTCAGGTTTGGCGGTTTCTCTGATGAGTCGAGATGAGGAGTACTTGTTGCAAGCTATCGAGAATCTGCTTGATCAACGCTTACCCCAAGAATGGCTGGCAGGTTTCGAACCAAGTCTTGTAGAAGAAATTGAGCCTGAACAAAATGGGGGTGGGCGTCGTCGTAGTCGTTCATCTGAGAAGCGTAAGCTAAAAGCAAAATTGGCGATTCATAAGAATCGTGGTAAATCACGTAGCTCTCGCTAAACCGCGCAAACTTTTGTTCTTACATAGTCAGGCTGTTTTTGCCTCTTCATAGGCGTCTAACGTTTGGGGGATAGCAAGTAGGTACCCTTGATACATATCGAAACCGAGCTTTTTCATTAAGCGAAGTTGATGCTCGGTTTCAATTCCTTCGATAACGGTTTTAGAGCATAACGCTTTTGCGAGTGATAATGCATCGTTAAGCGCTTTAAAATCACCGTTTTCATACCTTAGCAATAAAGAGCGATCCATCTTGATTATATCTGGGCAAACGCTTCTCACTCGCTCAGTTGTCGATGCATTGACGCCATAATCGTCAATCGCTAATTTAAATCCTTCAAGACTTAACTCCCGAGCAGCTTGAGACAAAGAGAGTTCATCCTCCACCTTCAATTCAAGTAACTCCATGACGATTTGTTCATTCATCAAATGCGATTCATAAATGGTTTGTTTTAGCAGTCGGTTATACGTGATGTCTTTGACTAGTATCTCTGCCGCTACCGGTAATACATTGAGAAACAATTGTTTTGTGTGAAAGCGAGACTGAGAGAAATTTTTGATATGGATTAGGCGACTTAAGCGTTCAACATTGAGCAAATCTTGAGTGGGAGTCGCTTTGGATTGGAAAAACTGATCTGGCCTAACCATGTTGCCATTGGCATTGCTAATTCTTACCAGTGCTTCAAGGCCAACGATGGAAATATCGTTCTTATATATGGGTTGAAAGACACTGCGGAGAGTGAAGTTCGCGTATTTCGCAATATACTGCCCGTCGGCTTGTTTCCGGATGCAACTAAGTAGTTGCGAGATGCTCATCATTGTTACCACAACCTAAATCAATGTCTCAACATCAGCGTTATCGCGCTAATTTTTCTATTTCAGTGGCAATGAATCTAAGTGTGCTCATTAACTCAAGCAAGAACGATGGTAATGGATGGGTAGGTTTGTCGAGTGACATCAAACAAATTGATGAAATAATTGATAATCTCAGCACTTCAATTTGATGCTACCATTGCAGTACGGCATACAACTGCAAATATTTTCTGACTAACTGCTGTTTGTTCGAACGCCGTAAAGGATGCCCAAACTTAATGTAACAAGGGCTAATACCGAATCGAGTGTCCAACGATTGCGTGAGTTGCGACTCGCTGGTGTACAGTGTGATTCCTTGTTCTGTGTATTCGTTGATCTGATCGGGTAGTTCCCCCATCCACCAATGAAGCAATTCTCGGCTCGTTTTGCTGCGACTTATCCAATGATCACAAACCAAAAAGAGTAGGTCATTAGGCTGTAAGGCATAGCCATATTCACTCTGCCATTCCGTAATTGATGAGAGTAAGTTTTCCCGGCAAGATTTTCCGGCACTGACCATATGGTGACTCAGAACCCAGACAGTGCCGATGTCGGATGAAATTCGATAGTGATGGGGAAGGTCTGGAGAATCCAACACTTCGATTGGCTTTATCACGCAGTTGTATCCAAAGTGACGAAAAGTATGTTCCATCCTTCTTGAAAACGCGAGACCAAGATGATGCTCACTCATGCCTTGGTTATGCACCGCAGGGTAATGCTTTTCACACAGCTTAAGACAGTCGTCTTGAAAATCATTAACACTTTGAATAACTAGGTCGAGTAGCAAAGAATATCCCTTAATAATTACAAAACGAACTGCAAAAGGTTAGCATAGTCTTTTGAGAATAGACTAATTTACTTCGGCAACTTCTTGATCTAAACACCAAATTTCTCACAAATGACCGTGTCTAATCTTTAATAGAGCAACACGAAAGAAGCAGAAGTTGAACAAAAATTTGAAAGGGAAAAAATGATAAAGCTAGAACGCGCACAAAAAGAGGCGCTGGCCACCGCCATTCAAGATTACATGCAAGACGAGCTAGATGTTGAAATTGGCCAGTTCGATAGTGAGTTTCTAATTGATTTTATTACAGAAAAACTAGGGCCAATTTACTATAACAAGGGTGTTGAAGATGCCAAGTTACTGGTTGAACGCAGAATGTTAGAAGTTTCCGAAGAGCTGTATGAGATAGAACAAGAAGTTAAGCTGTAAGTTTCAGTTTTGCAAACGATTTAAAGTTCCTTCAAAAAATTCGAACAACTTGATAGATACGGTACCATTGGCTGGATGTAAATGATGGTAAATAATCTGTTTCATATGACGTAAATAGGTTAATGTAGTGTTTCTTGCTCAGCATTAACTTAGGAATATATCTAGGAACTTGAGATGGATACACTGGTAAAGAATTACAACCTTACTGCACGCGTGATGCATTGGTTATCAGCGCTGTGCATTATTGGTCTATTTGCAGTGGGTTTGTGGATGGTCGACCTTAGCTATTACAGCGAATGGTATCGAACTGCGCCGCATTACCATCGCTCTGTCGGTATTTTACTCGCTATTTTAACTTTGGCACGCATCGTATGGAAACATGTGACGGCGTCACCAAAGGTAGAAGGCAAACGTTACGAAGTGCTTGCTGCTAAAGCAGCGCATGGTGTCATGTACCTACTATTGATCACCATCTTTGTTTCAGGTTACCTCATTTCAACGTCTGATGGACGCGGCATCGAAGTGTTTAATTGGTTCACCGTGCCAGGAGCGGGAGAGTTATTCCCAGGCCAATCAGATATTGCAGGTGAGATTCACTTCTATGCAGCTTGGGCAGTCATCCTGATTGCAGGCTTACATGCTATTGCTGCACTAAAACACCACTTTATCGATAAAGACAACACATTAAGAAAAATGTTAGGAGCTTCAAAATGAAAAAGTCACTTTTCGCTACAGGATTAGCTATCGCTATGGCACTGCCATTTGGTGCGCAAGCTGCAGATTATGTCATCGATACCAAAGGTGCTCACGCTTCAATCAACTTTAAAGTTAGCCACTTGGGTTACAGTTTCATCAAAGGTCGTTTCAATACATTTTCTGGTGACTTTTCTTTTGATGAAAACAACATTGCTGACTCAAAAGTAAATGTTGTTGTTGATACAACCAGCCTAGATTCAAACCATGCTGAACGTGACAAACACATTCGTAGTGGTGACTTCATCGATGCTGGTAAATACAGTGAAGCAACCTTTACGAGCACAAAAGTGGTTGATAAAGGCAATGGCAAACTAGATGTAACTGGTGATTTAACGCTACACGGTGTTACTAAGCCTATTACTATTGAGGCTGAATTCGTTGGTGCTGGCAGTGACCCATGGGGCGGCGAGCGCGCTGGCTTTGTTGGCAACACTCGCCTAGAGCTTGCTGACTTCGACATCCCAGTAATGGGTGCTTCAAGCTACGTCGATATGGAACTTCATATCGAAGGTATTAAGAAGTAATTAGTTCCTTTTAGATACACTAAAAGCGCTCTTCACTTGAAGAGCGCTTTTTTATTATCTTAATCACATCACTAACATCGATAAACCAGTCAGTGATAGCGATTGAAAGCCAATAGACGTTGTAAATGTTTAGCGAATTACGCTGTTTCTAACTCGCTTTTTTCCACTAGGTTTAAACGCTCACCAAAAATCGGGCGTAGTGCTTTTAATACTTCAGTACGAGTAACGACCCCGACCATCTGCCCATTTTCAAGCACAGGAAGCACTTGTGGCTTACTTACTTTGATACTTTTAGCGCGTTCTTCGAGAGACAAAGACGTCAAGCGAGTGGCAATACCCATACTGCTCGCTGGGTACAACTGCGCTTTATCGATACATAGGAACTCCACAACATCAACGAGGCGATCATCAGCGTCAATTGCGACCACATCTCGGCTCATGATGTCGACGACTTTTTGGTCTTTCACCGGAATGTAGTCCTCACACCATAGTTCTACCATCACATCGTGAGCAGAGAAGAAGCCAACTAATCGATTTTGTACGTCTACAACAGGTGCGCTAGTTACGTTGTTATCAAGTAACACATCCAGCGCGGCTGCAATTGGCGTTTCTGCACGAACGGTGACTGGTTTTGGGTTCATAATGTCTTTAACAAAAGAGGCATTTTTCATGGTGAAATCCTTAACTGACGACAGTGTTGTAGTTGTAGTGATAGAAGAAACATTCGCTGCTTTTAGTTCTGGTCGGCGAAAAATACACCAGTTTGAAAGGCCAACTAATACCGCTCCGCCGACGATGTTGCCAAGCGTGACAGGAATTAAGTTAGCGGTAATAAAGTGGCTAATGTTTAGGTCTGTGTATTGTGACGCGGGCACACCGACAGATGCCCAAAAAGATTCAGGTGCAAAATTCGCGATAACAATACCAAGTGGAACCATAAACATGTTCGCAACACAGTGCTCAAAACCGCTGCTGACAAACATTGCCACAGGCAAAATTGTCATTGCTGCTTTTGTCATTGCATTTGCAGAACTAAATGTCAGCCAAATCGCTAGGCAGACCAACAGGTTACAGAGAATACCGAGTGCAAACGCTTGAATGAGAGTGTGGTGAAGTTTGTGTTGTGCGATGTTAAGCGCATTTAATCCCCATTGACCGCCATCCATCTGATAAAGACCAGCAGCAGTAACCAGCGCAAGTAGGAACATCGCACCAATAAAGTTACCAACGTAAACTTTGCCCCAGATCGAAAGCATCTTACCGAACGAGATTTGCTTATTGGCCCAAGAAATACTGGATAGGACGGAGCTGGTAAATAATTCACCACCGCAGATCACGATGAGGATCAATCCCATGCTAAATGCGAGTCCACCAGATAGGCGGCTCAAGCCCCAACCAGCGCCCGTACTGCCGGTGGTCACCGTGATGTAAAACAAGAATGCTAACCCGATGAACGCGCCGGCCATAATGGCGAGGCTTAATGTCATACTGCTGGTTTTGTTTGCCTTACTTAACGCAAATTTTTCCGCTTCAACCATCATCTCTTTTGGAGAAAAATACTGGTGATTTTGAGAACTGGTCACCGCCATATTGACTCCTTAATTTGTAATCGCATAAAAAATCCTTGGTTATTAACTCAAAAATGAAATTGTTGTTCTTATTAAGAGCCTCAATGACTTCGGTTTCAAAACCATTGAGGCTTGCGGTGTTCCCGAACCGCGTACTCAGACTAGGGAGAACGGCTAGTAAGGTAAAATTGATAATATTTAGAAACCTCATCAAATTAATTGATAACTTTACGGGGCCAGGTAAAATGAACTCTATTGCTTATTGGGGCATGCTTTAACAATTGTGGGGATTGGGAAATACCCACTAATAATGGAGGACACTTTGCGCTACTCACTTAAGCAATTAGCGGTTTTCGACGCAGTTGCAGATACCGGCAGTGTAAGCCAAGCCGCAGAAAAATTGGCTTTGACACAATCAGCGACGAGTATGTCGCTTGCGCAATTAGAGAAGATGCTTGGCAGGCCGTTGTTTGAGAGGCAAGGCAAGCAAATGGCGTTAACCCATTGGGGGATGTGGTTACGACCAAAAGCAAAACGCTTGCTACAAGATGCATTGCAGATTGAAATGGGCTTCTATGAGCAACATTTATTGAGTGGTGAGATTCGTATGGGAGCGAGTCAAACCCCAGCAGAGCACTTAGTTCCCGACCTTATCAGTATCATTGATAATGACTTTCCAGAAATGCGTATTTCCCTCGGTGTACAAAGTACAAAAGGGGTGATTGATGGGGTATTAGATTACAAGTATGACTTAGGGATTATTGAAGGGCGCTGTGATGATAACCGTTTACACCAAGAAGTATGGTGTCGTGATCATCTTACTGTTGTCGCAGCTTCTCATCATCCTTTTGCGCGTAATCAGTCTGTTAGCCTTGCGCAGTTAGAGCAAGCGAAGTGGGTACTAAGAGAGCATGGCTCTGGCACACGAAAAACATTTGATAGTTCTATTCACCACCTTATTGAAGATTTGGATGTGTGGCGCGAGTACGAACACGTTCCGGTGTTACGTAGTTTAGTTGCTAATGGTCAGTACCTTACTTGCTTACCGTATTTAGATGTAGAGCGATATATAGAAGCAGGTCATCTTGTGGCATTAAATGTACCTGAGTTAAAAATGGAAAGGACGCTTTCATTTATATGGCGTTCAGATATGGCAGAAAACCCATTAGTCGACTGCATTAAAAGAGAGGGACTGCGAATGATGAAAGGGAAGCCTTCAGTTCTTTAAAGGTTGATTAAACATGCCTACGAGATGAGTTGGTTTATTCCCTAAATCTGTTGATTTATCGGTTGCGTCAAACTTTTAATGTAAATTGTGAAAATAATAATGTCTTATTGTGATCAGTATCACCGATAAGCTGAGCTGATGTATCTAACATGTGTCCTTGATTTCAATGTATGAAGGCAGTTATTGAACCATATAGGTACGATAATAGCCGAGTAGGTATGACTACCATGACGACACTTTTAGCTATTTCTATCACTACTGGAATTTTATCTGGCGTATGGGGTTGGATCGCCATCTCTTTAGGTTTGCTTTCTTGGGCTGGTTTTTTAGGTTGCACGAGCTACTTTGCAGCGCCAACGACCGGATTGAAAGGACTAGGCATCAGCTTAATCACCAATATGACAGGCGTATTCTGGGCAATGGTAATTATTCACGGTTCTACTTACGTTGGGTTGGAAATTATTGGCTATGTGATTACCGCTATTGTGGCATTCTTCATGTGTATTCAAGCTAAACAGGCTTGGCTCGCGTACATCCCTGGTACTTTTATTGGTTCATGCGCAACATTTGCGGCTGATGGAAACTGGCAACTTGTCATTCCATCGTTGTTGCTAGGTGGTGTGTTTGGCTATCTAATGAAAGCGACAGGGCTATGGTTGCATACGAAATCAACCGCTACTTCTTCTTCGCTTGCTGAGCAAGCACAGTAGTGAACCCCCGATCTTATTGGTATCCACTGTGTATTGAGTTTTATCCCTCTCAATACCCTTAATCAAAATTAATGATGTTTGATACAAGCACACCAAATTGGTGTGCTTTTTTTGTATTACAAGACAATACGCTGAGTGTAAAATACGCCTAACTCATGTATTGCCGTTGGCCATGGTAACAACGCGTTTAAGTGTCCAGCGCAGAAGAACAGGAATACACTCCATGCCTTTCTCTTCACAATGAGAAACAATAGCCAAAGCTAAGTCCGGTTTTGCATGTTTTTTCAAAACACGATTTACGACTTTTTTAGCAGGGATAGGGTGGTCATGAGGAACTTTGATGATGTCCTTAAAGAAAAGTTCAAACCCATTGTTGTACAGAAAGTGCTCGATGTCTCGGTCGGGTAATTCCGTAAGTCGATGCCTTTCCTGATCATGGTCGAGCTGTGCTCGTACTGCATGCGCGTACTTTTTCCCTGCTGGGTCGCCATCGGTAACGACATGCCAATCAATACCAAACTCTTTTGCTACTTTGATGAGTGATTTTAGACCTGATTGAGCAAACTCAACGATTTGAACCCCTTCGGCAGCCAAGTCATACCCGCATTGACGAGCCAGTTCATGAAAAAGCCAAACTTCGGTTTCGCCCTCAACAAGTAACCAGCACCGTGCAAATAATGCTCCTGAACGATGAAAACGAATATGGAAACCAATTCGGCGCAACTCATCTCGACCAAACTTTGTTGAGTTTAAACTCTTAGCGATGGTTCTGTCTGATAACCGAATTAAACGTCGGATTGAATACAGTGGAACAGAACCAAGTAACGTGCCACTGTTGGTGGTTAATATCTTTTGCATTGGCAACAATTGCAATAAGGACCACGCTCTCGCTAGATGAGTTGGATGCAGTCGACCTTCTGGATCTTCAATGATCAGTATTGGTCTCGCACAGCGCCTTAAATCGGTGGGGCCTTTAGCTTGAAGATAGGCATTGAGTAACCCCATTAAGAGCAAGCGGCTTTGTTTGTCATTGGTTTCTTTCAAGAACTGACTCAAACCTTTATCAGAGGAAGGGCTTGTATAGAAAAGACCATCACGAGGTTTGCGTGGGTTACCTTTACTGACACTTCTGAATGCAAAATAGTGTTCAACAAGCGTTTGCATTGAGTCGAGGCTACTACGAATCTCACCTTTATTCACATGGCCAGGCATAGCCAATAAGCGTCGACAGGTGTTGTTGATTCGTTTTTCAATCCGAGCATTTTTACCATCGCCGTTGACATGGTTTAAATCTGGGAAGCGTCGGGAGTCGCGTAGTCGGATTACAGGGTGAAGTGTCATTAACTCAATAGCGAGTTTCTCTGAGTGGTGAAGTTTTTTGGGTTTGCCGTTATGATCCAAAAACGCGTACTCTGTATTAATGCCGTGCTCATCGCGAGACGCACTAATACGATAGTAAATGACTTGCTCACCATCTTCGTTGGTGCACCATGTAGGCTTTATGCGTCTGTAGCGTCCCGCTTTTACTTCGTTTTTATCCTGTGCTTTAAAACAAACAATGATCTGTAAGTGTTGTGTTTGTGGATGAGAAATTGAGTAGTCAACGTGAAAATCTTTCAGTTTGAATTGATACAATGAGCCATTGGCAGGTAATGCGATGGAAAGGGCATCGAGTAATGATGATTTGCCCCACGTGTTTTCACCGATAAGCGTGGTGAGTTCGTCAAAAGAGAGTGAAAGGCGTTTGATGCCTCTAAACCCGGAGATTTCGATGCGTTCTAGTCTCATCTCAATCCTCCTTGCAATTATTTGAATTATCGAGAGTTATTTTGCTACTCCTAAGCATATATGAATTCGGAATTTTTGAGTTAAGCTCAGTTCACAAAATTACGAGAGCCTCTTACTGAATAGAGACCGTTACAAGCGAGGCTTGCTTTCAAAGCTGGGGGACAGCATCGTGATCACTTAAACATGAAATCCTAAATCGCAGTTTCATAAAATTCATGATTCTGTCATGATTCACTTCTTATTATTATAAGGAATGAAAAAAGAGAAGATGAAGATGAATAA
>NZ_JAWOVM010000087.1:0-15788 GCF_033339895.1 Vibrio sp. 1751 | reverse complement strand
GGGTATCGTTGTGCATCTGTGTTATTCCTTCAAATTACCGCTCCTTCATGCTCAGGTGTGGGAGCTGTTTCCATCTGCTTCATGCAGTTTACGATTCCATTGAGGTTCGCAATCACTTCAATAGAGTCGGAGTACAACTAGGCCATAGATGAGCCAAAAAGGACTACGACAGTTAAGCTACTCATTTTAGCCGCTAAGCGCAAATTGAGTGCGGTGTTTTTATCTAAGGTGATCGGTTTTTTGTGTGATCATCGTACGTAGCCAGCCTAATGCAGGGTCGTTTTCTCTATCTCGGTGCCAGAATAAAGTGTAAGCCATAGGTGGGAATTCTAACGGTAGTGGCAGCACGACCAAATCAAGCTGTTTGGCCGCAAGTTGCACAAAATGACTTGGCGCAGTAAAGATAAAGTCGGTGTATGAACATAAACTTGCGGCACTGTTAAAGTCGGGCACAGTGACGGCAATATCGCGGTCGGCGCCAATATCTGCAAGGCGATAATCTAGCAACCAACGGTCGTTGCCATCACAACGCACCTGTACATGGCGTAGGGCGAGATAGGCTTCCAGATTCCAAGGTTGTTTTAGCGCAGGGTGGTTTTTGCGAATAATGCACATTTGGTAATCACGATAAATTTCCAACTCGCAAATGTCATCGGGTGGTTGAAGAGTCAGCTTGGCATCGTTTATATCGATATCTTTTCCAGTTAAGCCTAAATCCAGTTCGCCGCGTTGAAGCATTTTAAATGTATTATCCGACCACGGGTGTGTGCTAATTGTCACGCCAGGTGCTTGTTGAAAAATCGCCGGTAAGAAATGGGGTAGAATGAGAGGGTAGACACTCTCTACCGCTGCTATTTGAAAACGGTATTCACTGCTTTGCGGAGAAAACTCTTCGGGTTGAGTCAGCACTTCTAACTGATTTATCAACAGATCCAGTTTCGGTTTAAGAAACAATGCGCGCGGCGTAGGTGTTAATCCATGTGAGTTTCGAGTGAAAAGAGGGTCATCAAATTGAATGCGCAGTTTAGCCAGTGATTTACTTACGGCAGATTGGCTTAAGCACAATCGGTGGGCCGCACGAGTAACGTTTAACTCTTCAATCAGCACTTTAAAGCAGACCAATAGATTTAAATCGATACGAGCCAGTTTTTCGACATTCACAGTGAATTTCCTCTGAGGAATAATGCTCATGATTATACATCATTTCCATTCATATCATCAGATGATTAAGCTTTACCCAAAGTTCTTTATCCAATTCGGAGTGTTGTGTGTCTAGCCAGTTTTCTAATAGTAAAAAACAGATGGCGTTATTGACCCTTTTGGTTCTTTTTAGTCCTTTAGCGATTGATATTTATCTACCTGCTTTACCTCTTATTGCTTCCACTTTTCAGGTCGATAATGCGCTAGCACAAGACACGATCACTTGGTTCTTATTTGCTATGGGTGTTGGTCAGCTATTCGCAGGTCCCTTAGCAGATAAACTCGGACGTCGAACTGTTGCATTGGGCGGTATCACCATTTACGCGATGAGCGCTTTATTGGCGTGGAGTGCTCAAAATATTGAGTGGATGTTGGTTTCCCGACTGCTACAAGGCTTAGGTGCGTGTGCGACATCGGTAGCAGCCTTTGCAACAGTTCGCGATATTTTTGGCCCGGAAAAAAGCGGCAAAATGATCAGCTACCTTAACGGTGCGATTTGTTTTATTCCGGCTTTAGCTCCAATTCTAGGTAGCTGGTTAACTCAGCAATTTGACTGGCGTGCTAACTTTAGCTTTATGGCTGGTTTTGCTGTGGTGTCTGGATCATTGATGTTTTTCATGATGAAAGAGACTAACCCGTCAACAGAAAAGCAAGCCGTGTTTAAGCTTAGTCGGTATTGGGCAGTGCTTAGCACACCATCTTTTGTTTTCCATGCGTCATTATGCTTGATGGCGATGGCGGTTATTCTTGCTTACGTTACCTCAGCACCGTCGGTATTGATGACGGGGATGGGGCTGTCGATGAATGAATTCACTTTCTGGTTTGGTGTAAATGCGGTGATAAACATTGCGGCATGTATGCTGGCGCCTAAGTTTATGGAGCGCGTTGGAACTCACAACACCTTGGTCACCGGGATCTCAACTCTGGGTCTCGCTGGTGTGATCATGCTAGTGATGAATGGTCAGAATACCGCGCTTTCTTTCATGCTACCTATCTTCATGTCTTCTGTAGGTTTTGCATTCATTCTGGGTGCAGCGGCAGGGAAAGCGTTAGAACCGTTTGGTGATAAGGCGGGCACGGCAGCTGCACTGCTTGGATTGTTCCAAATGAGTGGCTCTGGTTTGTTGGTGGGTACGCTGCAACGCTTATCTCTGGATCCACAAACCTTGATTGCAATTCATATGTGGGTCCTATTACCTGCGTTGGTCGTTCTGTTTACAAAAGCAGGGAAGAACTGGCACTCGAGCTTTGCGAAAGCGTAAATCAGTGTAATTTAGTATTTTCCAATGTAAGTAAGGCGTGTATATTTGTCACTCAGACTTTTCCTGACACCATAACGGAACTCAAAAAGTAATGTCGTTAACCACGTATGAAATGGCTCGTATTCTAGAGCAAATGGAAGATTCACCAGAAAAGGTGATGTTTGGCAAGTTGCTTAATGAGCTGGGTAATCAAAGCTCCGAGCGTATTCGTAGTGCGGCTAAACAAGTACCTCTGCCAATTTTGCGTGATATCGTGTACCAATTTCAGCAAGTGATTGAGTCACGCAAAGATGAACAAGTCGAGCAGATGGCAAAAGACCTCGCTCAGCAAGGTATCTCAGCAGAAGAGCTACTGGCTTACTTGAATAAATAATAAAAAATCCCCGCATGATGCGGGGATTTTTTTAGCTCGTCATTTTCTTTTTCAGGATGTGGTCCAAAGACAGCGGTCCTGGCCCCCATACGATTACGATAAGAATCATCAATCCCCATAGTTGGTGGTCATAAAAACCTTTCTCCCACAACAGTGGGTAAGAGATCACTGCGATGATGTTGAACACAAACAGCATTGCTGCCATCGGGCGGGTAATCAATCCCAGTGCCAAGAACATCGGTAGAACCAACTCCGCAGCCGTACCTAAATAAGCCGCCAATTCCCATGGCAAGATTGGCACTTGGTACTCCAGCTCAAATAAGTACAGCGTGCTATCCCAAGATGAGATTTTGATTAGTCCTGAATTGAAGAACACCCAGGCTACCCACAAGCGACAAAAGAGAAGTAGTAAAGGGACAAAGCCAGCTTGTAGGGTACTGATTAAATCGTCGTACCGATTCACTAAGTTTTTAACCGTATCCGTCATAGAGTGCTCCTTAGATTGATTGCAATGTAAAGCCGTCAACAATATCGAGTGCCATGATGCGATTGAGATGAGCGAGTAAAACTTCAGGTATTTCGCTCAAACTCTGCTTCTGCTCTAAACATTGCAGCAGTTGGAACACATCGGCATCGAGTGCGTGACACAAGGCTTCTCCATTGGCTTGAATCGAGATGACACCTTGCTGTAATTGGTTGATATTAAGTTGTTCGAATTGCCCAGTTTGAATCGCACTAAATAGATCGAATACTGCGTAATTGGAGTCAAAGCTGCGGCAGCCCTTTTTAAGGTGTAAGACTAAAGCGGGTTGTTGCTCTTCACTCACTTCGCCAAGTAACGCAAGCGGTTTTAATTCCGCTGCATTGGATTGCTCATACTGTGCTTGACGAGCTAGGTCGATATGCCACTCGAAGCGTGCGACTTCAGGGCTGTAAGGTACTTGTGCGATCACCTGACTAAACTGCATGATGGTGTCTTGAAAGCCTTCGCCATAATGCACGACATTTCCTTCTTTTAATGGGTAAGAAAGAACATGCTGGCGAGCTATCTGTTCAAAGCATTCTTCACCAAGCAGCGCTTCAACCATCGGGTAGGTCGCGGATAACACCTCGCTTAAGCTGACGATAAAGTTATTGCGGTAAATCTGCATGCGTTCATCAGCGGTAAACTTATCACTGGCAATATCGCAATCTTCACCGAGTGCTTGATAATGTAGGGCTTTAGCAAACTGGTTTTGTAAGGTGGCTAGATTCATGATGCCTTCCTTGGTTCGCTTTGTTCACTTGGAAGTGTGCCTTGCAACAGCAGTTGCGATGCTTTCTGTGCTTCTCCCAGTAAGACTTCTGGCGCGGGAATATCCAAGTCCCATTCAATCAACGCATGACGTGGACCGTGTTTTTTTGTCCACTGTGAAAACAACTGCCAAACTTCATCGCTAACTGGGCGGCTATGGGTATCAATCCATATCTCACCTTTGTCGAGTTGTTTAATGGTAAAACCTGCCAAGTGAATCTCATCCACTTTGTCGGCTGGAATCGCATCTAGGTATGTGTCGCAATCAAAACCGTGGTTGAACGCCGAAACATAAACATTGTTTAAATCGAGCAATAAACGACAGTCAGTGCGCTTTTGCACTTCGGTAAGAAACTCCCATTCGCTGATGGTCGAATGTTGAAACTTCACATAACTAGATGGGTTCTCTATCAAGATCTCGCGTTGCAAATATTCCTGCACTTCATTCACGTTACGAGTGAACACGTTGAGCGCTTCTTCCGTATACGGAAGTGGAAGCAGGTCATTAAAGTAGTGACCGCCGTTTTCACTCCAACTTAAATGGTCAGAAACAAGAATTGGGTCGATTGAGTCAATCAGTGATTTAAGTTGCGCAAGATGCTTTTGACTAACACGTTCCACCGAACCTAGCGACAAACCAATACCGTGGCAGCTAATTTGATATTGCTCGCGAAGCGTTTGTAGCTGATGGCGCTCTGTTGCATTGGGTTGGAAATAGTTTTCACTGTGGATTTCTAACCAAGACAACTCAGGCTGGGATTGGCTAAAGTAATCGAGGTGTGGGGTTCTTAATCCAACTCCAACAAGGTCGTGGAAGGTGTGGTGTTTCACGTGAAACTCCTTTTCAAATCGTGCGGGAAGAGAAGGATGCGTCTTGGCTTTGCGTTGGTTGAGCGTCAACGCATCCTCACAATAGCTAGCGATAAAAGATTATGAAGAAGAAGTGCTACCGCCAGCGAGTTTGTCACAAAGACCTTTTGGTACGACTACGAATGCGTCTTTTTGGTTATCTTCTTTAGAAGTACCAGCGCATGAGCTGCTTTTTGTTGCACAGTCGTTTTTACCTGCTTTAGAAACGCCATAGCACTTTTCTTTTTCAGCAGCGACAGCTGGAGCTGCAGTTAGCATTGTGCCACCAAGAGCTAGAAGACCAGTAACAGCAGCAGTAACAGCTAGATTCGACTTTTTCATAATAAATTCCTCTGAATGATTTCCTTTACTTTAAGTTGGCAAGATGAATCACCTGTTTTGGCGTTTTTGTTATCAACTTGCTTAACTTAAAAGATAGGAAACTGGCTAAAAAACTTTCAGAAAAATTTCCGAAGTAAATGGGTTTGTAGGGTCAAATAGATATAACTAATTGATGTGTTGGGCAAAAAAACATCGATTTTTTTATCAAGTTTTGTCTAAACAGCACCCGGTTGTTTAGGTTATAATCGGTTTTTATGTATAAATAACCAGTAGCTCTCATCATGATGGATCCATCTCTATTACTCGACGGTTTGAACGATAAACAACGTGAAGCCGTTGCAGCACCTCTAGAAAACTTGCTCGTTCTTGCTGGCGCAGGAAGTGGTAAGACACGCGTTCTTGTTCACCGTATCGCTTGGCTGATGTCGGTCGAGCAAGCTTCTCCGTTTTCAATCATGTCGGTAACCTTTACCAATAAGGCGGCGGCAGAGATGCGTGGACGTATCGAAGAGCTAATGATGGGCAGTGCAGGCGGTATGTGGAATGGTACTTTCCACGGAATTTGTCACCGTATTCTGCGTGCACACTATCTTGATGCGAAGCTACCGGAAGATTTCCAAATCATCGACAGTGACGACCAACAGCGTCTGCTAAAGCGTTTGATCAAAGCGCAAAACCTCGATGAGAAGCAATGGCCAGCACGCCAAGTGGCATGGTGGATTAACGGCAAGAAAGACGAAGGTCTGCGCCCGTCGCACATTGATGCGTACCATGATCCAGTAACCAAGACATATCTGCAGTTGTACACCGCTTACCAAGAAGCGTGTGATCGTGCTGGTTTAGTCGATTTTGCGGAAATCTTGCTGCGCGCACATGAGCTACTGCGTGATAACAAGTTCGTCCGTGAACACTACCAAGCACGCTTTAAGCATATCTTGGTGGACGAGTTCCAAGATACCAACAACATTCAATATGCTTGGCTACGTATGATGGCGGGTCCTGAGTGTCACGTGATGATCGTAGGTGATGACGACCAGTCGATTTATGGTTGGCGTGGTGCAAAAGTCGAGAATATTGAGAAGTTTACGCTCGAATTCCCAAGCGTAAATACCATTCGTCTTGAGCAAAACTACCGTTCAACCAAGACCATTCTGGAAGCATCTAACACCCTGATTGCGAATAACACCGAGCGTATGGGTAAAGAGTTGTGGACGGATGGCGTGGTCGGTGAGCCTATCTCGGTTTACAGCGCTTACAACGAATTAGATGAAGCCCGTTTTGCGGTGAACAAAATCAAAGAGTGGCAAGACAAGGGCGGTGCTCTGAATGACGCTGCGATGCTTTACCGTAACAACGCCCAGTCGCGTGTTCTGGAAGAAGCGTTAATTCAAGCCGGTCTGCCTTACCGTATCTACGGCGGCATGCGATTCTTCGAACGTCAGGAAATCAAAGATGCCTTGAGCTACATGCGTCTGATTGCCAACCGTAACGATGATGCGGCGTTTGAACGTGTGGTGAATACGCCAACGCGTGGTTTGGGCGATAAGACGCTTGAAACCATCCGCTTTGCGGCTCGTGATCGTGGTTGCACCATGTGGGAAGCGAGTGTGGCAATGTTGGACGAGAAGGTGCTTGCTGGTCGCGCTGCTGGTGCTCTGAGCCGTTTTATCGAGCTTGTCACCGCGCTAGAAGACGACACCTTAGAGATGCCGCTGCATCACCAAACTGACCATGTGATTAAATACTCGGGCTTGTTCGCTATGTACGAGCAAGAGAAGGGCGAAAAGTCTAAGGCACGTATTGAGAACTTGGAGGAATTGGTGACCGCAACTCGCCAATTCGAGAAACCAGAAGAAGCCGAAGACATGTCACTGCTGACGGCATTCCTAACCCACGCAGCACTAGAAGCGGGCGAAGGACAAGCGGACGAATTTGAAGATGCGGTTCAGCTCATGACATTACACAGTGCGAAAGGTCTAGAGTTTCCATTGGTGTTTATGGTCGGTGTGGAAGAAGGCATGTTCCCAAGCCAAATGTCGGCAGAAGAAGCAGGGCGCTTAGAAGAAGAACGCCGTCTGTGTTACGTAGGCATGACCCGTGCGATGCAGAAACTGTACATCACTTATGCTGAAATGCGTCGTTTGTACGGTCAGGATAAATACCATAAACCGTCTCGCTTTATCCGTGAACTGCCAGAAACTTGTTTAGATGAAGTACGAATGAAGGCGCAAGTTAGCCGTCCTTCAAGCAGTGGTCGATTTAGCCAAACTGTTGTGAAAGAGAGCTTTAATGAAACCGGCTTTACGCTAGGTTCTCGTGTGATGCATCCAAAGTTTGGTGAAGGCACCATCATCAACTTCGAAGGCAGTGGTCCACAAAGCCGTGTACAGATTGCCTTTAACGGTGAAGGCATCAAATGGTTGGTAACTGCTTACGCACGACTAGAGAAACTGTAAGGCTTGACCAAAACTCATACCAATCGTAGTAAATAACTGGTCATTCTAGCTTGTTAAAATACTCGATAACTGCGTTGCAATTTTTGATTGTAGAATAACTACTTATCGAAAAATTGCGCCTTGTTCTCAAGCATTTTCCCTACGCTATTTCTGATCACTTATTTACTGTGATTGGTATCATCAACTTAAGAGCTGCTTCGGCGGCTCTTTTTGTTTGTGCAGTTTTGGTGTCGCTAACGCAGTAAAAAATGGAATGATAAATGGAGTACAAAAGCGCGACTTAACGATGCCGTTTGAAGTGAAAGGTGGGCGTTGTGGGTGAATGCCTGTTTTCAGCAGATCTACTGAGAAAAACTTTAGGCAAAGAAAAACCCCGAGGGCTTGCGCCCATCGGGGTTATAGTCTTACTCGCAGCAATCCAGCTACTAAGAGTGCTCCATGCATCTAATCCATGATAGTGTGCTGAATCCGTCAGCTTAATCCTTACGTCGCCTTCCTAGCGGTGTCCTTAATGACCTTATCCTGGTCTGCTAACTATCCTCGTTAGCTCTCATCACTTGTTCCCTGAGCGGTGTCCCTGACATCATCCTGATGTTCAAATCCTTGCCTCGTCCAGAGGTGTCCATTTCCCGTCCTTAGTAGCAACCATCCTAGTCACTATTGATTCCGTTCAATGTCCAATTTTGCAATCCATGCCCGACTATTCATCCTGAATAACCGTTTCTT
This sequence comes from Vibrio sp. 1751, assembly GCF_033339895.1. NCBI lineage: Bacteria > Pseudomonadati > Pseudomonadota > Gammaproteobacteria > Vibrionales > Vibrionaceae > Vibrio > Vibrio sp. 1751. Next base: position 7,286 of record NZ_JAWOVM010000087.1, on the reverse strand, counting down.
CTTCCTGAAGTTCACCAAGTCCGTGGTATTTCCTGTTCCGTGTCAGCATCCTTCCGACAGGTTTAATATTACGTGTTTAACGATTTCCAACAACGGGCTAATCTCACATTTTTTAACTCTCTTAGCGTTCAAAAAAGATACATGAGTATTAAATTCAATGGCTTATGCTCTTTTCTGTACGGTTTTACCATTAAAAAAGAGAGGTTTGCTCAACCCTTTGTGAGAGATCTCGCACAAGGGGTCGAGCGAAAGACTCTTACTGCCCGATAGCGGCACCTTCACGTCTTGGATCCGCAGCGCCTTCAAGACCGTCTTTTGTTATTCGTATCGCATGCAGACCAGAGTTCAAATCCCGAACATCGGTTTTAAAGCCCATCTTCTCCAGAGCAGGCTGTAAGCCCTCTGCGGCGGTACCTTGCTCAATATCTAAGGTGCCAAAACGGTTCAGCAATCGTGGCTGATTAATCGCGCTTTGGATGTCCATATCCCATTGCGTGTGGGCGATAATGGCTTGTGCGACGTAACCAATAATGCGGCTGCCACCCGGTGAGCCAATTGCCATGTAAGGCTTGTCATCCTTCATCATAATGGTTGGTGCCATAGATGAACGTGGGCGTTTGCCCGGTTCTAATCGGTTTGCGATTGGCACACCATCTTGATGCGTGCGGAAAGAGAAATCGGTCAGTTCGTTATTGAGCAAGAAGCCGCGCACCATCAAGCGTGAGCCAAAGGCGTTCTCGATGGTTGTTGTCATTGAAACCACATTGCCTTGCTTATCGACGATATTGAAATGGCTGGTGGAAGGCAACTCGATCGATTGGTCCATGCTTAAGTTCATGGCGTGCGACCAAGGAGGATTACCGGCTTCAGCCTTACTCAAGGCTTTACCGACTTGAATGAGCTCAGCACGTTGTTTGAGATAATCTTTATCAAGCAAGCCTTCGGTTGGCATTGGCACATAATCTTGGTCAGCCATGTATTTACCACGATCCGCGAACGCAAGGCGCGATGCATCGGCGATCACTTGCCATGATTTCGCGCTTTCGGCTCCCCAACCTTTAAGATCGTATTGCTCGGTGATCGCGAGAATCTGTCCAACCGTCAATGCGCCAGAGCTAGGTGGTCCCATGCCGCAGATATCATAGCTTTGATAAGCCGCACAAACCGGCTCACGTTGCTTGATTTGGAACGCATCAAAGTCAGGTTGTGCCAATACGCCAGGATTGCCCGGTGCATTCTGTACGGTCTTGATGATGTCTGTAGCGATATCGCCTTGATAGAAAGCTTTTGCCCCTTGCTCTGCAATTGCCGTCAGAGTTTGCGCGTATTCAGGGTTCTTCAACAACGTGCCTTCGGTTTTTGGTGAGCCGTCTGGATTGAAGAAGTAAGCCTTAGTCGCAGGGAAGCGTGATAGGCGCTTAGTATCTTTCTCAATCAGACTCGCGAGGCGAGGACTGACTTCGAAACCTTGCTCAGCCAAGGTAATCACGGGTTGGATGATCTTCTTCCATTCCAACTTGCCGTATTTCTGGTGCGTGTCCCACAGCAGTTTCACTGTACCAGGAGTGGCAACGGAGCGCCCGCCGACAACCGCATCGTAAAATTGTAGGGGTTGTCCTTTTTCGTCTAAAAAGAGTTTCGGCGTCGCGGCGAGCGGTGCGGTTTCGCGTCCATCATACGTAGTTAGTTTTTGTTTCTCACTGTCCCAATACACTAAGAAGGCGCCACCACCAATACCTGATGATTGCGGTTCTACCAAGCCCAGCATCAGCTGCACGGCAACCATAGCATCAATAGCATTACCACCTTGGGCAATAACATCCGCACCAGCTTGGGTTGCAATTGGGTTAGCAGCGGTAACCATATAATCTTTCGCTTTGACCAGTTGTTTTTGCTTGAAGCCAGTGCTGTGCTCCGGCGCAACCGCATCTGCTGCTTGGTTAGCAAAGACTGAGGTAGATAAGATTAGTGGGGAAGTAAGAAAAAGACCCGTGGTCACGAGTCGGTTGAACGTCCAATGCATGATGACTCTCCATGTTGCCAGTTTTGTGCTTTGAGCTTGGCAGTTATGGAGAGTCACGTCGAGTCAGCAATCTTAGAAATGTCGATTGTGCTACGCTTTTAAATCAGTACTTTATCCGATAAAAGTATTGATAGTTTGGTATAGAATACTGCCGCCCACTAGAGTAAATACCACGCCGCATAGACCGTCGATGTAGATACCCGCTTGTTGCAATTTACGCTGTAAGCGCTGTGTCGACAGCATCCATGCAAGGCTAGAGAACCAGAATAGCGACAAGCCAAACAGGATGACCAGTGCAATACCTTTGCCAGTAATCGACATACCTGCTGGGACTAAACTCGACATCAAACTGACAAAGAACACCAGGGCTTTTGGGTTAAGAATGTTGGTCGCAAACCCTTTAGCAAACGCTTGACGCTTATTGCTGATCACTAGGTTATTTTGCTTCTTAGGTTGATCCGTCTGTGGTTTTTGGATCATCGAGATCACGGCACGCAATGCGCCAATTCCCAAGTAGAGCAGGTAACTACCACCGAGCAGTTGTACCACGGAATACAGCACTGGGTGCTGGTGGACGACAAAACTCACACCTGTCAGGCTGAACAAAGAGTGCAGCAAAATACCGACGGACAATCCCAACGCAATGTACAAGCCAGTTTGACGACCATGACGCGTCGCATTTTGTACGACCAGCGCAAAGTCCGGACCTGGACTCATTAGGGCAATAAAGTGAATGCTGGCGAGTGTCAGCAATATGGTGGATTCATTCATAACACATCTCAAATTTAACCAATGCGGCTATTGTCGTGGTAAGTCACCTGTGGCGCTTGTAAAAAACTGACAGCTTTCTCGGTAAATGAAATTAACGAGTCACTTGAGAAGGGGAAACGCCGTAGGTCTGCTTAAACGCTTTGCTGAAATGCGCTTGATCGTAGAAACCGATTTGATGGGCGACGTCGGTACTACATTGACCAGCTTGCAGTAACTTCATGCCTTGTTCGAGGCGCAGGCGTGCGAACCATGCATAAGGCGTCATGCCAGTTTGCGCTTTAAAGTGGCGCTGGAACTGAGTTGGGCTCAGTTGGCACAGTTCTGATAGCGAATCCAAACGCACCGCTTGGTCGAGGTTCGCCATTAGATAATCTTTTAACGTTCCAAGTGATTGATTTCCTAACGGCACCACTTTTTGTCGCTCAAGCGATCCGTAGCGATCAAAAAGCTGGTTAAATCCTTCAAAAGGAAGGCAATCTTTGGTGAGTTGGCTGAGGTTTTCACGACGAAGTAGTCCGTGTAAGTTACTAAGTTGTGAAAATATCTGGGGATCCGAGATGATCAGCTCGTTGAAGTGTATTATTTGACCGTTTTGCTTAAGATCAGCCAGATCGCTCAATAGGTGAGGTTCGATCGCAAACACATTTACTTCGTAGCCACTCTCGAGCTTAGATTGCCCGTCGTGCAGCTCATCCGGCGGCATAATCACAATTTGCCCGTGACCAACTTGGTGGCTGTTACCTTGGTATTGGAACTTCTGCGCACCATGCGTGATCAGGCCGAGATGAAAATCCAGGTGGTAATGCCTTTGAAAAGCAAATTTCTGGTATTTCGCCTCTATTAGACTCAAGTTGTCATGGTCGGTTGCGTAGTACTGAATATGTTCCATTAAATAAAAAAGCTTGGTCACATTATGACCAAGCTTATCTGGCAATTTCTAACTTGTCTTGTAAAAAACGATCATTGTGGCTGAACGATTCGGCGTGAGCGACGGTTATTACGTAATCCATCAAAGCTAAACACGACTAGTGCTCCCCAAATAAAGACGAAAGTGATCGCTTTATCCATGGTAAAGGGTTCGCCATACATCAATACTGCAAGTAAAAACATTAAGCTTGGGCCTATATATTGGAAAAAGCCCAAAGTCGATAATTTGAGTCTTGTTGCTGCACCCGTAAAGCACAGCAGTGGCAGGGTTGTTATAACCCCAGCTGCGATCAACAAACTATTTAACGTAAGTGGATTCGTAAGCATATTTGAGGTTGGTGTATCGGCAACAAAAAGCAAATAAACAGCGGCCACCGGCAGCAGAAGTAATGTCTCGATAAACAAGCCAGTTTTTGCATCGACACTGACTTTCTTTCTTAATAAGCCATAAAAGCCGAAGCTCATTGCTAACGCCATCGCAACAACGGGTACGGAGCCAAATACAATCAGTTGAACGAGTACGCCACAACCTGCCAATACAACCGCGAACCACTGTAGTTTACGCAGTCGCTCACCAAGGAAGACCATCCCGAGTAAGACGTTGATCAGTGGGTTAATGTAATAACCTAAGCTGGCGTCGAGCATATGATTCGAGTTTACCGCCCAAATGAAAATCAACCAATTGCCGCCAATTAACATGGAACTTGCGATCAGGTAAGCGATTTTCGTTTTGTCTTTCGCGATGTGGTAAGCCGAGCGCCAGTGACGGCCAAAATGGAGGAGTGCAGCAAGCAAAAAGAAAGACCATATCACTCGGTGGCTTAGAATTTCCAAAGGAGATACTTGTGCGATGGACTTAAAGTACATCGGCGCAATGCCCCACATGGTATACGCGCCAATCGCTAGCAAGATGCCTTGCCGCGCGCGTTGTTGTTCGTCTTCTGGTGTCATGAAGTGTCACCTAATTGTGTGTTTTATAGAGCAGAAAATCAGTATACGAGTCGTGATGCGAAACACCTAACAATTTGCGGTTTTATTCACCATGAAACCCCATTACAATGTGCCCTCACTTTGTGTGCCAGTGGTATGCATAAGCACCTCTTTTTTAAGACCCAATCTGAGACTTTTCATGACCTCGACCTTGTTAGCCGAACAATCTGATTCGCCTGTAACGCCTCAACGTGTGTTGGAGGATGTGTTTGGTTACCAAGAGTTCCGTGATGGTCAGCAGTTGGTGATTGACGCTGCGATAGAAGGTCGCGACAGCTTAGTTATCCTGCCTACTGGTGGCGGTAAGTCGCTGTGTTATCAAATCCCTGCTTTGGTTCGCTCTGGCATTACTTTGGTCATTTCTCCGCTTATCTCGTTGATGAAGGACCAAGTGGACCAGCTTAAAGCCAACGGTGTAGCGGCTGAGTGCATTAACTCGACCATGCCTCGCGAAGAGCTGCTCAGCGTGTATAACCGCATGCACACTGGTCATCTTAAGTTGGTGTACGTCTCGCCAGAACGCGTATTGATGCGTGATTTCATTGAGCGCTTGGAAAACCTGCCGTTATCGATGATTGCTGTCGATGAAGCGCACTGTATTTCCCAGTGGGGACACGATTTTCGTCCAGAATACGCCGCGCTTGGTCAACTCAAGCAGCAGTTTTCCCATGTGCCATTTATGGCGCTGACGGCGACGGCGGATGACGCAACGCGTCGAGATATTCTTGAGCGTCTGCAACTGAATAATCCAGAGGTTTATCTAGGCAGCTTCGACCGTCCCAACATTCGCTACAACTTAGTTGAGAAGCACAAGCCGGTTTCGCAAATCGTTCGTTATCTTGAAACCCAAAAAGGTAATTGCGGCATCATCTATTGTGGTAGCCGTAAGAAAGTTGAGATGGTGACCGAGAAGCTGTGCAACAACCACATTCGTGCTGCTGGTTATCACGCAGGTATGGACGCCGATGAGCGCGCTTACGTTCAAGAAGCTTTCCAACGCGATGATATCCAAATCGTGGTGGCGACCGTGGCATTCGGTATGGGCATCAACAAACCAAACGTGCGCTTTGTGGTTCACTTTGATATCCCGCGCAATATCGAGTCCTACTATCAGGAAACGGGTCGTGCAGGGCGTGATGGTCTGCCTGCGGAAGCGATGATGTTGTATGACCCGGCGGACATCAGTTGGCTGCGTCGTATGTTGGATGAGAAAGACGATGGTCCACAGAAGCAGGTGGAAACCCATAAACTGAATGCGATGAGTGCCTTTGCTGAGGCGCAAACCTGTCGTCGTCAGGTGCTATTGAATTACTTTGGTGAGTATCGTGAGAAGCCATGTGGCAACTGTGATATTTGCTTAGATCCACCGAAACACTTTGATGCCACGGAAGAAGCGCGTAAGGCGTTGTCTTGTGTGTACCGAGTGAATCAGAGCTTTGGTATGGGCTACGTGGTAGAAGTGCTACGTGGCATGCAAAACATTCGTGTACGTGAAAACGGTCACGATAAGATTTCTACCTACGCGATAGGGCGCGATCACAGCCACGATTACTGGGTGAGTATCTTCCGTCAGTTAATCCACAAAGGGCTGTTGTTCCAAAACATCACGCGTAACTCAACGTTGCAACTTACCGAAGAGGCGCGTCCGTTGTTGCGTGGCGATGTGACTCTAGAGTTAGCGGTTCCGCGTTTAGACACCGCAGCACGTGCGGCGAAATCAGATAAACTGACCAGCAAGAACTACGACAAAAAGCTGTTTGCTAAGTTACGTAAGCTGCGTAAGTCGATTGCTGATGAAGATGGTTTGCCACCATACGTGGTCTTCAGTGACGCGACTTTGATTGATATGGCGGAAATTCTGCCAACGTCTTACGGCGAAATGCTGGCAGTCAGCGGTGTTGGTCAACGCAAACTGGAGAAGTACGCCGACCCATTCCTTGATTTGATTCAAGAACACATTACTCACCATGGATAAGGAACCAAGATGCAAAAGGAATTTGGCTTAGCGGACTACATGGCACAAGAAGGGCGCTTAATCATTACCGCGCCGAGCTTTGACCTTGATAGCTTTCCTGCTTTAGGTGAGCGTTTAGTCGGCTTGCTTTCTGCTACTGTGGTTGAAAAACAATGGAATGCGGATATTCACTCTTGGCTGATCGACTTTGAAGGTTGCCGACTGTTTATGAAAGCAGAGCATTACAGCGAAGCGATTTGGTTTGAAGCGTTAGCGATTGAAGAGAGCAGGGAAGAGTTGGATTATCTTGCAGGATTGTTCCAGCGCGGCTTCTAAAAATAGAGTTTTTTTAGAAAGGGTGTTTCACATGAAACACCCTTTTTTATGCTCAAACGTTTGCGTAAGACAGATGACTTGCGGCGAAAAGTGGTTAATGTATAATCGCCCACCGCTTCGCTCAGAAAGAGCCAAGCCAGTTTATTTTTCATTTTACATTGTTGGTAAGAGCCACTTTATTCAGTGACTCGATTTGGGTTCCCTCACCCCCAAACCAAACTAAAAAGGTATCGCATGAGTAACTTTACCCCTGCGCAGCAGCGCAACGCCCTTATCTATCTGGTT
>NZ_JAWOVM010000086.1:0-15828 GCF_033339895.1 Vibrio sp. 1751 | reverse complement strand
GGCTACGACGATTGATGGGCGTAACCGCTCAGATCGTAGCTTCTTGATTTAGTTCCATCGAATTACGCAACAAAGCCACAGGCAGAAAAAGCCAATACCCATAGTATAAAGCCAACTATTTATAATATTGAAATTAAAATAATTTTTTCGGCAGTTATTTTGAAATTGCCGATATTTGATTTATAGACTAGAAAAAATCAGTTAGCCAGAATAGAGATCAAAAAAAAACACTAAAAATAAGATTGTCAATTTATATCTCTAAAATTAAAGAATTTAATTTTTAAAGTTTAATGAAGTCCAATATAAGTTTAAGGTGTGCAATCTTTTAAAAGATATAAGTTTAAAGATATTTCAAAAAACTTATTAAGAAAAACATGAACTCACAAAAATAAATATCAAAATTATTAATAAAAAAACACCACTAATATAACAATGAATTAAGGTGGTTTGAAGATTAAAATGCCCATTTCATTTTCGTATATAACATTTTAACTACTAGTATTATATATGTGGTGAAATAAGATAAATTTATTCACTCAACATATCCAATCGATTCAGGTTTACTGGGAAAAGCTATACGTTACAACGGAGTGAAATATGGCAAATAGGGATGGAAGAATTCCACTCAACGTATTACGACTCAAAGAACTGAGAAAGAAATTAGGACTGAGCCAAGAAAAACTGGCGGAAGAATGCTTTCAACAGGGTTTTGTCGTATCTATTGCTTCTATAAAGCGAGCAGAGTCTGGGGCGAATGTGCTGTATCGTACCGCATCCAATCTCGCGGAATACTTTTCTGTCCCCGTAGAGGACCTTTTAATAGATCGGGCCTCAGAACCATTATTTACAAATGTATCTTCATCACCACCATATTTTTTTATTTTTGCAATCGAAGCAAAGTGTGATTTGACCGCAAAGGCTCTGCAAACCTTACTTCTCAGCCAAAACACTACACCCATAATACAAAACCGAACGTTTGTTCTTACTTGGTCTTTACAGGAATCGGACGAATATATTTTTGAGCGAATTCGACAACTAGCCCTTCAATTAAAGGTTGCTCTTTCGGCTTCGATTCGGTCTTTTATCAATGTGAAATACATGCATCGAATCACTGAGCTATCGGAACATCCGAATGCGATAACCCCAATCAATGAAATCCTAGTTAAAATCCCTTGGGGAGAAATAGCTGCTTGTCCTTGCTTTATCTCGTCCAATTGTGCCAGACCAATAAAACCTTTTCTAACAGGAGAGCCAGACTTCAACAACTGGCATTTTGTATCCTTGCACCAAAACCATACTGACTGTTTCGTAGGGCGTAAACTTGAACTAGAAACATTGAATAGCGGAATCAAGCGATGGCAAAAACAAGAAGCAGGCCAAACGTATTGTATTACTGGTACCGCAGGGATAGGAAAGACCAGCCTACTCAACCAGGTCATTTCGTCTTTGAGTCGTTCTTCGTGTTTAACCACAGAGATTCAAATCCTGAATCATGGCAGTGCTGATCTCTTGTCCCCTCAAAATATATTCACTCGGGCAATTTGTTCATTTACTCGTGAAGATACCGATGATTCTATTCGTCAGCAGACTGTCGAGTCATCAATTCCCTCTTCTTTCCATCTCTGCCTTTATTGGTTAATGGGGGTAACACTCAACGAATCAGAAAAACAGCTGCTGAACTTAATGGAGTTCCAAACGCTGAAACAAACGATAGAGCAATCTATCCCTTTCTTAATTCAACAACGGCAGACCAGCAAACCGCATTTGATTATTGTTGAAGATGTCCATTGGGCCGACGAGGTAATGTTGGCATTTCTTGAGACACTGCTACCTTATATTACAAACACCAATATTTTACTCTTTCTGACGTTTAGGCAGCAAAAACGACTTAGTTCCAAACAATCTTGGTTTGCCAACGTGAATCTAATCGAACTTAGGGAGTTATCATCTGAAGAGTCTTACGAGTTAGCTTGCTCAATCACATGCCAACAGAATAAACATATCAATGACTGTATAAAGCTTGCGAAAGGCCATCCTCTATACTTACGCCAAACACTACTTTGTTCTCAGTTTGATAAAGACGTTCCGGAGTCATTGGAACATTTAGTTTCGATACAATTAGCTCAACTTCCAGCCCAAGATCGCCAAGCACTCTGTACTGCATCTGTGTTGGGGCAGTACTTTCAACTGGAGCAACTGCGTGAAATCACTCGAATTCCCGGCTACGTACCAGATAAGTTAGTCGACGCTGGCTTAGTAAAACTCAATGGCGATCAATACCTTTTCCATCATGATTTGATTTGTAATGCTGTTTTCCGTCAAATAGACAAGTCACAGTGTTCAAAAATACACATGGCCTGCGCAAAATGGTATGAGAACCGAGATCGGTTCTTATATGCAGTCCATATCAATCATGCCAAGGGCGAAGGTGTATTTACTGTTCTTGACCAGACCGCCAAACATTACCTGAGCAATTATCAATTTGAAAAAGCACTGACTCTTATTGAATACGCTATTAAAGAGTCACCTAAAGCACAGATGGCGTATGCACTAAATATGAAAGGAAACTGCCTGTATTCGATGGGACGCATCAAAGAGAGTATTGAGGTTCTTGAGCAAGCGATTCATCACACAGAAAATGATTCTGAACGTGTTCAATACTATTTAGACCTCATTAACCCCTACCGTTTAACCGACAACTTTGTACAAGCGATGTCGATTTTAGACCAAGCCCAAGCCCTGTGCGAAAAGCTGACGTTAAATAAATCTTTGTGTGAAATTCACTCGATGAGAGGTAATATGCTGTTCCCCACTGGGCAGCTAGACGAATGTGAGAAAGAACATTTACTTGCATTAGATTACAGTCAACGAGCAAACTGTTTTCGCGCGAAAGCAAAATCGCTTGGCGGCCTCGGTGATTGTGCCTACGCACAAGGAAAAATGGCTCGCTCATACGAGCACTTAACCGAGTGTTTGCAACTGTGTGAAGAGCATCAGTTGCTTTCGATTGAAACTGCTAATCGCTACATGCTGGCAACAGTGATGATCTATCAACTGCAATCTGACGAAGCACTAAAACAGGCTCAGCATGCCTCGAATCTTGCCTATCTCACGGCAAACCGCCGAGCAGAAATTGTTTCTAGGCTTACGGCTGCATGGATCTTTCTCGACCGTAATGTCTTGGTGCAAGCTGAAAACGAAATCTCGACCGCTCTACAACTTTCAAAACAGCTTAATGCTCATCGATTTGTCGCTTTTCTTTTGGAGTCCAGTGCAAGATTGCACTGGTATCAGGGAAAAGAGGAGAAAGCCCTTTCGGACATCGACACGGCTCTAGATCTTGTTCATATCAATAAGCTACACAATTTTATTGGTCCTTGGCTCGTATCTACCAAGGCACTTATTTGTGGCGATGAATCAACGGCCCTCTCCGCTTTGCGCACTGGTGAGGCTTGGCTAGAATCTACCTGTGTTGGTCATAACTATTTACGCTTTTACCAACAAGGAATCCAAGTAGCGTGGCAGTATAAGCAGCCTACGCTACTTCGAAAATATCGCGATAAGCTGTCTAACTTCACCCAAGAAGATCCGCATCCATGGGGTGATTTTTATATTGAACAAGCGAATCTGATGCTTGCCTTACTCGACCAGTCCAGCTCCGTCTCTGAGTTGTTAAACTTCAATCAGGCCGCGCGTAAGCATCAACTGAATCAGGCTCAAATAAGTGTTGATGAGCTCGACCATTGGCTCTCCACATCTACTCAACCATGAAATATTCAATAAACGAAGAAAGTCGATTAATTGCACCGTCAAGTCATCGTGTTTACTCGATTTACCTCGTCAAACACAGATATTCGAAACCATCGAATATCTGTGTTTTGGCACAGTGTCATCGCTGATGAGATTTATGCTGGCGCAAGATCATTTTGCTCCACCTTAAAGTTCTCGATGCTAGGAACATGCTCAGGCAAAAGTAGAGTAACGCGTTGATTTGCTGCTTCAATCCATTTACCTGAACTATTTTTATATCGATAGAATGCCACGCCTGACTTCCAATCATCATTAAGTAGGAGGTTGAGCGTTACGTTATGAAGATCAGCTCCTAAAGGAGCAATGCCTAGATAAGGCTGGTAGCCCTGCAACGTCACCATGATATGACAATCACGCATCGTGCATTGATAGTTGAAACTACCATTGAGATCAGACACCACATTTAACGGTGGGTTAACTGCCTGAAAGATATGTCCTTTACCCACTATTGATTTGTCTTCGCTGGCCACGAGTAGATTAACATCGAAGCTCACTCCTCCAGGTAAGCCGTTACCAATTTGATAATGAGCAGTAAAAATTGCTTGTGATTCTTTTGAGTCCATTTTCATTGTGTTCTCCAACTGAATTTATTGTCGTTAGTGACCCATTCAATGTAGATAACACGTCATTCTGGTTCAGTATCAATTTAGGCTCAGATCTACTTGACCACATAAATTATCCACGGTCACGCAGATGCCGATCGTTCTTTTCATCAACCAGATATTGTTGCTCTCTCGCTGATGCTTTTGGCGATTTGTACAGAACAACTGATACCAAACTGATATGGTGAATGTATGCATTTGGTTTAATATTTGAACAACTATTCAATACATAAGCCAAATGGAAAAAATAATGGAACATGAATGGATGCAGGGAACTAAAGAAAACCAAGTGGTAGAACAGCACCCTAACCCTCAAATACAACGCCTCGCTGTACTTAGCGCGTACTCAATCTCAGTCAATAATGCCAAACTGTTTATTCAGAAAATGGATAAGTGCGGTTTTCCTAAAGAACGATTACTGACACCTCTTGAAAACACGGTTTCACCGGTTCCCGGTTTGAACCAATATCAAGTCGAGTCACTCATCTTCAATACTCGCTATCAACACCAACCCTTTGTCATTGTCATGTGCGAAAGTACGCAAGAAGTTCAGCAAGCCTATCTAACAGCAACTCAATTCAATCTCCCGATTCGTGTTCGCTCAGGAGGGCATGATCACGCAGGTGAATGCAGTGGTGACAACGTCATTTTGATTGACGTGAGCAGAATTAAGACCTTCCAATTGTGTGACAATATTGCCACCATTGGTGCTGGCTATCGCTTCTATCAACTGACACCAAAACTTGCAGAGCATGATCGAATGATTGCACATGGAACCTGTGCCACAGTTGGGTTGACTGGCTATATTCAAGGCGGAGGATGGGGCCCTTGGACGCGAAAATACGGCATGTGTTGTGAGCACCTAGTGAGTGCAACCGTGGTATTGGGTGATGGTACGATCACAGAAGTCTCAGCAGAGTCCAACCCTCACCTATTTTGGGCACTAAGAGGCGGCGGAGGCATGAGCTATGGCATTGTTACCGAGCTACGCGTAAAAACATTCCCTTTACCCAAAGAGATCCACCGCTTCGAGCTTCAGTGGAACCTCTATCCAAAAATCAACGGTATGCTTCAGCCAATACCAACGCACCCTACCATAGATGTGCTAAAAAATTGGGAGCAGGCTATAAAAAGCCTCGATACGCCTAAACTTCTTGGCACCAACTTGCAAATTGATGCTCTGCCTGAATCATCTAACCACTGTGATATTGAAACCATCAGCCATCACTGCACCATGTATGGCTACTGGGAAGGAACAGAACAAGATCTTCACCAATTTATAGCCGTTCAATTTGGCGCTTGCTTCCCTGATTTAGTTCAAGTCTATGAAGCACATGGCACTGACTTTGACGGGAAGAAATACGATCACTCCCTGATGAGCACATGGGGGCGCGATTCTTTGTGTCAAAACGGTTCTCCTTTCCCTCCCGATTATGACGCCCCAGCACCTCACAAAATCACTTCGCGATTGGTGTCAGAGCGAGGTCTTAAACCAGAAGGCTATACTGCACTTTTGCAAAGCTTAACTTCACCTTTGATAAAGCCAGAAAACCGCGATCAAGGGCTATTTAGTTACGTAACCTTAGGGGCGATCACTGGCGGTTTTTATCATCACTCAGACGACCTTGAAGACATATCTTTCCCCTACCGCCAGTGTCAATATACAGTCCAATACCAAACCTGGTGGAATGAAGAGATAAAGCAAAAACTAGAACTACAAAATAACCCAGTACTTGTTGATGTAAACAGAGCCATGGACTGGATTGATAAAGCCAGAGAAGCTGATATACCGGGAACCTATGGTGCCTTCATCAGCTTTAAAGATCCGGCAATTCCGACAAGCGTTTATTTTGATCGAAGCTACCGCGACTTAATCGGTATAAAAGAAAAATATGCTAAGGATAAGTTTAATCACCTTAGAACTAATAAGACCATCATTTAACATCAATATGCATCTTAAAAAGCATATATTAACAGAACGTCATTTGGCCGTTCTATCACGTATAGAAATTAAAAAAGAGGAAAAATTATGACAACTAAGGGGTCATTTTACGTTAAAAATAACTCCAACGATAAAATCACCGGATATGTGAGATTTAAAGACTCTCCGGAAATGGAGGTTCATTTCGACTTGAATATTGGCGAACAATCTGAATCTGCTAGTTTTGAATCCGGTGCCGCTACCCATGACTCCTGGTATTACAGTTTCAAAAAGGCAGGTAAAACCTATACTGGGGACAAGTCCTGTGCATACTATGCAAAAGATGAAAATAAAGGCCCCGTCGTTGCAGAAATCTTTAATGATAATTTAAAAATATCTCCACCACTTAGCGGTTCTTGTGAGAAAACTTTATAGCTGCTCACCTGATTCATCACTTCGCCCGAGACAGTTGCACAACTTCTCGGGCAGTTTCATTTCTCGGTATTTGGATTGAAGACTCTCCCCATTTTCAATCACAATCTGAAATTGTTAACTTTATGTTCTCACTTTATATCACCACTGCAAGATAATCGAATAAATACAAATCACTTTTAAAATAAACTTTAAATCTAGAGTAACCAAGATTGAAAAAATAAATATATTATTAATTTCTAAGATCAAAGAGTTTTACTTAATACATCACTTTTTATTTTAACTCTATCAACTGATACTAAACTGCTACTGACGTTTTTTGATTGAATGCTTAACTTAATAGCATGCGCTTATCTCAATGGCTAAAACCATTACTAAAGCGCAATTCATCTATATCCACGTAATCTCTAAGCATTTGATTCAGAGGGTTTCTTGGATATTCATCATTCAAGATAAACAACGGAAAGCATGGCTATGTGTACAGATGTTAATATCAATTATGGTTGCAACAACCAAACCTTATCCGCTAGAACCATGGAGTTTGCAGTTAACCTTCAGACCGAGATTTGGTTTAGAGCCCAACAAACTTACCAAATTACGACCTTTACTTCCGACGGAAAAGCCGACCGTGTTTTCAATGGTCAGCCGCCAAAACGTCACAGTAAAGAATGTGAGTTTCGAGCAAATTGGCAGGGAGAGTTGAGCTTCATACACTGCAATGCCATTACCCGGTATAATAACCCTCTTTTAACAGCTGATGGCATTAATGAATCTGGCCTTTCTGTTGGGTCACTGTACTTGCCCATTCTCAATCAAAATGTATCGACCTCTCACATCCCTGATGATGCCTTTGCATTAGGCAGCGGCCTGTTTGGTACTTTTATCTTGTCTACGTTTAATACTGTGGACGAGATGGTGACCTACTTCACCACCCACCCCGTTTACGTGTTTAACTCGACTATTTCAACTGGTGAAACAGAGAGTGACAACATGGCTTTGGACCAGCATTTCGTGATTCACGATGCAAATAATGACAGTGCCGTCATTGAGTTTCTTAACGGTAATATGCATATCTATCGAGCATTCAAAGAAAGCGATATGTTCAGCAAAGAGGAAAATCAGCAAGCACGCTATCAATGTGCCGAATACGACTTTGATGATTATAAAGTGGTTGTGGACCACTCCTACGTTGGAGTAATGACTAACTGCCCAAATTACCATTGGCATGTCAATCACCTCTCTTATTTTTCCAATTTGCGCAACTACAACCCAGAACCGAACAATGAAGCAACCATGCAACGTCATGTCCAAGTGCCTGGCCCACTTCAATCAATCAATGGCGCTGGCTTGATGGGTCTACCCGCCGACCCAACACCGCCGTCTCGATTTGTACAAACCTATGCAATTAAGCAGTTAAGCGAACAACCAACTAACTTCGACGAAGCCTTCTCACTCGGACAAAAGCTACTTAATCGCGTTGATATACCTTTGGGCATCATGGCGAATGAGTTTGAGACATCCGATAACCCTGAAGTCTTTTTTAGTGATATTACCCAATGGAGCGTTATTAGACATAACAGTCATCAATCACCCGCGTTCTATCTGCGTACTTACGGAGACATGACTTGGCGAGTCGCTAATGTCAAAGACTATATTGGGTTAAATAGAGACTGTCAGATTTCAAGCGTTTTACAGCTCATGCCAGTTACAACATCATTACCGTTTGAACAAGTCGAATCTCGACCAACTATTAAAATCGCTTAGAGTTAATTTTGAAGCGCAAACAAATGAGAAGCAAAAAGCCAGAGTAAGAAATCAATCTCACTCTGGCTCATAGCTGCATATAGTATAGTTTTATCTGCTATAGATATAACGTATGGTTGCTTTTACACTTGTTACATTCAGTCGATTTACTCTTTACCGAACACGTTGTTCTCTTGTTCTTGAACGCGGATGAATGTAGTACGCTTGGTTAGCTCTTTAAGCTTTGCTGCACCTACGTATGTACATGTTGAGCGAACGCCTCCAAGGATGTCTTGAATAGTGCCGTGAACGCTACCACGGTATGGCAATAATACGGTTTTACCTTCAGCCGCACGGTAGCCAGCGACACCACCTGAGTGCTTATCCATCGCGCTCTTCGACGACATGCCATAGAATTTCATGAACTTCTCGCCGTCTTTCTCGATCACTTCGCCGCCTGACTCTTCGTGACCCGCTAGCATCCCACCTAGCATTACGAAGTCCGCGCCACCACCGAATGCTTTCGCTACGTCACCCGCACAAGAACAGCCACCGTCACCGACGATCATGCCACCAAGGCCGTGCGCTGCATCACCACACTCGATGATTGCAGAAAGCTGCGGGTAACCAACACCCGTTTTTACACGAGTTGTACATACAGAGCCTGGGCCGATACCCACTTTAACGATGTCTGCACCAGCTAGGATTAGCTCTTCACACATATCACCAGTAACCACGTTGCCTGCAGAAATGACCTTGTCTGGGAACTCAGCTCGCACGCGTTCAACATACTCGACCAAATGCTCTGAGTAACCATTTGCAATGTCGATACAAATGAAAATAAATTCATCTGAAAGTGCCATGATGTCTTTGGTTTTTTGGAAGTCTGCGTCAGATGTCCCAGTAGACACCATAACGTTATTCATGGTTACTTTATCTGCTGATTTAGCAAACTCAGCCCAATCTTCTACCGTGTAATGTTTGTGAACAGCGGTCATTACACCATGCTCAGCCAGGGCTTTAGCCATTGCAAAGCTACCAACCGAATCCATGTTTGCTGCGATTACTGGCACACCAGACCATTGACGACCACTATGCTTGAATGTAAAATCGCGGGTTAAATTTACTTGAGAACGGCTCTTAAGGGTAGAACGTTTCGGGCGAAACAGTACATCTTTAAAACCTAACTTAAGTTCTTGTTCGATACGCATTGTGTAATTCCTTGATTCATATGTATATGTGTCATCTCAGAGTGCGTAGTGATTTCGTTGGCAGACGAGTTCACTGTTCTTCGGACACAAAAAAACCGGAGCGTTGGCAGACGCTCCGGTTTTCAGCATTATAGGCTGTGATTTATTTCCTACAAGTCTGATATTTGAATTTTTTTTGTGATACCATCTTGATAATCGCATATCAAAAACACTCCTCAAGTCGTTATTTTTTCTCATTATTTATAATTATCAACAACTTAAGAAAACGTTTAAGTTAACCTCTTGCGCAAACCTTTGCGTCATCCCTTTAAAATGAAAACGCATCACCTCTCAAATCTGCCTAAAACTCAATCACCTAATACTAAGATGCCCTGCTAATTCGAAAAAAGTACTCAAAAAAATCGACGAATTTTCTCAGCAATGCATGAAATCTAATTAAACTCGATAGAGCTCTTGGGTGATAGCGGTACGAAGAGTGCTAACGACATCACTTGCCAAAAGACCAATTTGACCATGCTGACTCACGTTTATATCGGCAGCATGACTGTGAAGTACCACACCTAAACGTGCGGCAACAGAAATTGGTAAACCTTTGGCTAGTAATGCACCAATGACTCCAGATAACACATCTCCCATTCCCCCCGTCGCCATTCCGGCGTTACCCGCTAGACAGACGTACATTCTCGTTCCATCGTAAACAAGCGTCCCCGCGCCTTTTAAAACCACTACACCGCCATAACGCTCTTGTAGTTGTCTTGCAGCAGAGTATCGGTCACTTTCTATTTGTTGAATGGTTACATTTAGTAGTCGAGCTGCCTCTCCAGGATGCGGCGTGATCACTCGATGGTTGTCGCACACCAGAGTGCCATCGCATCGCTGGCTCAGCATCGCTAGAATATTGAGGCCATCAGCATCAACAACTTTAGGTTTCTGCTCTTGAGCCAGATATTGATAGGCTTGATAAGCCCACTCATCATCTCCAAAGCCAGGACCAAACACGAATACGTCAGCCCAGCGAATGCGTTTAGTTAAGTCGTTCTCAGTATCCCTGAGTAAGTCAGCGGTGATGCTCTGGCTCATTACTTCTGGGCAACCAACCTGCAGTGGAATAAGGCTACTCGTGTGAGTAATTGCGGCAGTTAAACCCGCTCCGGCTCTAATCGCAGCGGAGGAACATAAACGAATCGCTCCAGACATCCCTTGATTGCCACCAACACAAAGCAACTTCCCGTTGTCACCTTTATGGACCGTTGGATTTGGCTTGGGCATTAATCTTGAAACAACCTGATGATCAATACCTAATGCACTTTCTACTTCGATAGTATCAAACTTAGTATTGACGCCTAAACCACAAAAGTAGAGCTCGCCAACTCGATCTCTCGCTTGTCCAGTGCATAAGCCTTGCTTAACCCCAATGAAGGTTACAGTATGCTCGGCACGAATAGCATCACCTAAAACTGCACCTGTATTAGCACACAGACCAGAAGGAACGTCGACTGCAATCACAGGGGTATGAATTTGATTAATTTGGTCAATATAGCGACGATACTCCGAACGAACCTCACCGCTTAAACCAGTGCCTAACATGGCATCGATGATCACATCTGCTTCTAGCAATGCGGTATTCCATTCATCCCAATCATTGTTAACACCGTCGATTGACTGCCAGTCTTGGTATGCGCGCAAAGCATCACCTTTTAGCACAGATACATCACCAATTTGGAAAACATGTACATTGAGTTGAGCTTGTTTCGCAAGAGATGCAAATACGTAACCATCGCCACCGTTATTCCCTTTACCGCAAATCACTAAGATATTTTTTGATTTAGGATACAGATGTAAAAAGCGCTCATACACGGCCATACCAGCGCGTTGCATTAAGCTATACATAGAAACACCAGCCATTTGCGCAGCCAGCGTTTCACCGTTTTTTACTTGCTCTGCGGTGTAGAGTTTTAGAGCGAGATTAAAGTCCATATTCACGTTCTACGCATTGGGAAACACAATTATAAGTATACAAAAAAGCCAAGGCGGACCTTGGCTTTTGAGAAAGTTTTTTATCGCTATTGATTCTGAGACATCAGAGCTTCAGCCGTCGCGTCTTGTATAGACAAAAACAACGAGTTGATTTTTCCAGTCGGTGTGCGCATTGGGTTCAACGTAACATTCTGGTACATAAACTCCGCTTGCTGCGTAACTGGTCGAACATTGCGACAGCAGAATAAGTAAGGTCGTTGTCGCCATGTGATGAAGCTGCGACAGCCTAGGTCATACACTGGTTTTGTTTTTAATTTAAACCACTCCTGTGGGATTTCAGGGAAGATATCAAATATAGAACGACCTATCGCATCATGAGACTGCAAACCACTGTGATGAGTCATAAACCCATTCCAGACCTGTACATTGTAATCTCGATCAATGACCACTAAGCCCATGTCAACGTTTTGTACCATATCCACCATCCAATGGAATTGTTCAAACTCTGCTGGCATATTCAACATTAGAACTCCTCCATTAGATAAGACAGTTTGTTATCAAGCAGCGGCAAGGATTCATCCACAAACATAAACAACAAGTCACAACGAATCGACGTTCCTTCAATGTTGTAGCTCACTTCGAATGTCATCGTGCGGCTGAATGCTCCAGTTGTAGATTCAATGATCGAGTCAATTGAGATATGCTGACCAAGGAGTACTGGTGGACTTTGGAAGAATCGGACTTCAGACTGCTCGCCTAAACCATTTAAGAACGACCCCACCAAAATATTAGAAATATCCATTAGCAGCTCAAGCTCTTCTAGCTCTTCGCTGTCTGCTGGTACTTTCATCAACTTTTTGAGATCAGATACGCTTGAATCACTCAAAATCACTAGCGCTTCGCCAGCAATACCTTCGCCACAAAATCCCTGACAAACGCCCGATACGTTGTCATGCGACGCCAAGTCGCGTAGCGCCATGTGAAGTTCGCTCACTTCAAAGATATTGACGTTCGGCAGAGGTAGTTGCACAAACACGTCAAAGTGACGCGCCAACGCATCGGCTGCTCGACCAATTGAAACGTTAGCCACTTCCATGTAAATATCGCGACGACGTAAAATCGGTAACTCAATAGAGACCGGCGTGATAATTTGAGGACGAGGTTCTGGCTCGACCAACTCTTTAAGCGCCTTCTTGAGTTCATCTTTGGCGATCGGTTTTTGAATAAACGCTTTTGCACCCAGTGCGAACACGCGCTCTTTCGCTTTAGGTTGGATATCCCCCGACACCACAACCACCGGAGTTTTATCCCCCAACCGTTGCATGTGCTCTAGTGTTTCAAAGCCATCCATTTCTGGCATGGTCAAATCAAGAAACATCAATTTAAACTCGTTTTTTTCGAGTTCTTCTAGCGCGTTTTTTCCGTGGATAGCAAACGTAATATCGGCATTCAATGTGGCTGGTAGTGATCTCGCCATCTGTTTGCGTGCTAACGCTGAATCATCACAGATGAGTACGGGAAAAGACATTCAATCACCTTTTTATATTCCACAATCTGCGCCGGAGTCTAACAGATTGTTACAGCATGTAATACGAGAAAACTGACGAGTTTTTTATTTCTTTATTATTCAATAAGCATACGCAATATGAATGAATGAGTGAACAAAATGACTAAAAAGCAAGCATCACATTCGCTGTTTAGTGACATAAAACAAACATGGGTAAAACTCCTCCACCAAAAGTAAGCAAAAAGTTGCAGCTAACATCCAAAGCCCATTTTTGCTCGAATTTCATTCTTTCCATTTCCATAATGGGTAAACAGTAACGCGCTAAAACTAAAAAGGCACCCTGCTAGAGGATGCCTTTAATAACAATTTCATCGATAAGATATCAATTCTATGGCACACCATGACCTTTAGAAGCCACCCATACGCGATACCATTGCTCTCGAGTAAGTTCGATGTTCAATGCATTAACTGCAGTTTGCACACGCTCGATTTTACCAGAGCCAATGATTGGAATAGGGTTAGATGGCAAACGACGTACCCAGGCATAAATTACTTGGTCAATACTCGCTGCGCCCACTTCTTCACGAATTGCTTCTAATTCGTTACGGACACGAACAGCTTGCTCACTGTCACCACTAAAAATTGAACCACCACCGAGGCAAGACCAAGCCATTGGTCGCGTGCGCAACATTTGCATTTGATCAAGCGTTCCATCGTGAGCAACCTCAAAGTTAAGTGGGTTGATTTCCACTTGGTTAGTAACCAACGGCTTACCTAGGCGAGATTGCAGCAGTTCAAACTGGCGTGGAGTGAAGTTAGACACGCCAAAGTGCTTCACTTTGCCGACTTTATGAAGCTCAGAAAATGCTTCTGCAACCTCGTCCGCATCCATTAACACGTCAGGACGATGAATTAAAAGTACGTCGATTTCATCCACATTCAAACGTTCTAGCGAGTTATTCACCGATTGGTAGATATGTGCTGAGCTCGTGTCGTAGTGATTGATCTTACGCTCTGGCGTTTTATCGCCACACAAATTGATGTCGCATTTCGTCACGATCTGAATTTGCTCACGAACACTCTTGTCTAAAGCTAACGCTTCACCAAACAACGCCTCACACTCGTAATTACCGTAGATGTCGGCGTGATCGACCGTCGTAATGCCTAACTCAATGTGTTGCTTAAGAAATGACAAACGCTCTTGAGCCGTCATTCCCCACTCAACTGCACGCCAATATCCTTGAACCAGCTCTGAGAACTCTGGGCCTTTTGGTGCAGTTACTACTTTTGCAACCATGGGTTTTCTCCTTCAATTGATCTGCATTCATCGTAGTCTTGTTTTCGTACCGGCTCAACGGGTAAACTTTCGCAATTCGAACTGGAGTACGAAATATGTCTTTTGCCCAACGCCTAGCCACCCTGATCGGAGAAGAAAGCATCAGCGGGTTCGCTCGACGCGTCGATGTGTCTGAAGCTTTAATACGCAAATACCTTAAAGGCAGTGAACCTAGCCTAACTAAAGCAAATCAAATTGCAATGCGCGCCAATTGCTCTCTCGAATGGTTAGCAACGGGATGCGGTTATTTATATCGCCGTGCTGAAGTCGTGGATATGGATGCGTACAAACTTACCTTTCAACACGTTATGAATCAGCCGTTGTCAGACGATGCAGAAGAGCTACACCGCAAGCTAATTGCAGGATATCAATACCTGCGCGCTCACAAAAAATCGGATGGTTTTTTGGATGAATCAGCAATGGCGACCTTCCTATCTCTCCATAAAGAATCTAAAAACGAGTCACTTTGACCTCGATAATTTCGCCATCACTGCGCAAGTGCACATTTAAGGACGGTGATGGCGTCAGAAACTCGTCCGGTTTTACCCAAAGCAAACTTCGAATCGTTTCTTGTGGATAGCGGTTCATCAACAAAATAACTTCTTTATCGACAAGCTCGGAAGATTTCTTTTCCAGAGCTTCAACGACATCATATTGCTCTTTTCCGATAGTGACTCTGCGTAAAACTAACCCATCCTTTCTTAAGTTGAGAAGTAAGTCATTCAGACGCTGCCACTCGTATTCAGTAAGAAACGAGAACTGAGCACTTTCTCTTCTCAAAATCACTTCACCATACAAGTGCTGCTGGTAGTACGAAAAATCATCCAAACAAAATGCGTTGATAAACGTTGAGTTGTCTCGCAACTGCACTTCGCAACCATACCAGCTTCCACTTTTTTCTATACGTTCTTTTAAATTGGAATATGGCATTGCTGACAACGTGTCTTGCCACCAGCTCGGCGTTGAAAGTGCCGGAAACGTTACCGAACAACAACATAAAGAAAGTAAGAGTCGAAGATAAAAGCGCATGCACTGCTCTAGTTGGTTGACATCGAACCAAGACATTACTAACTGCAAGAAAATGTTCAAGAGAAAAATAGTGGCAGGTGGCGATGAAAGTTATGGTGATGAAAGTTATAACGCAGAAATTAAGAAGGCGCACATTTTCGTGCGCCTCTACCTCGTTACTCAATCGTGAGTGTGCGAATCGGCGATGTCTATTGATGCATCCCGAACATAAAACGAGGACTTACCGTAGGGTTTGAATCCATCCAAATTGTGTGTAAAAC
>NZ_JAWOVM010000085.1:0-15938 GCF_033339895.1 Vibrio sp. 1751 | reverse complement strand
ACAGCGGAACCCGCTGCTGCCATTACGAAGCCTAGTTTAGACCCCCACGTATCACGTGGTGCTGCTGTATTAGTTGTAGCCACGCTTTTTCTCCAAAATTAGTTTGTTGTGTATGCATAGAGATAGGCGTCTAAAAAGTTTATGTAAAAATTATTGTACACTTATAAAATAAGCGTTCGACGCACTATGTCTAGAAAGTAAAGCAGCTCCCCTTTAAAATTGGAACCCCAAAAAAGTACATTTATCGCACAAGTGTCGAGTTACGCAGGTTAAATGCTGCTTTTTTGTTCAAAAGTTAAAGAATGACCTTATTTTTCACATTAAAATAACAGAATCAGCTGTTATGAAATTCGTTCCTCATATAAGGTCAATCCCACGTCTAAATGGGAAATCTATTCCCCCAACCCACTTTTATGCTTAATATCCTAGAAGGGCATATTACTCTGAGCGTATATGGACAAGTTTTATCACTTTCTTACTTTAGCTGGCATCGGGCTATATTGGTTACTGGTCGCAGGTGTGACCATTCGTGTCGTTTTAAAGCGCCGTGCAGTGAGCGTGTCTTTAGCTTGGCTAATGATCATTTATATCCTTCCCGTTCTGGGTGTCGCATGTTATTTCCTCTTCGGTGAACTGAACTTAGGCAGAAAGCGAGCCGAACGTGCGAAAGAGATGTTTACACCATTCGAGAAGTGGTTCAGTCAGCTTAACGACTGTAACGCGCACAACCCAGAAACGATGGGAAGGCACATCTACCGAATTGATGAACTTTGTAACAACCGCCTTGGTCTTCCCGCATTGAGCGGTAATACATTGTCGCTGCAACAGTCACCTAATGAGATTTTGCATTCCATTATTGAAGACATCGAAAACGCGCAGAGCAGTATTCGAATGGTATTCTACATTTGGCATCCGGGTGGTTTGGCTGACTCTGTCGCTTCTGCGCTTATTCAAGCGGCTAAACGCGGCGTAGATGTCAAGCTATTGCTCGATTCAGCAGGTAGTCCACGTTTTTTCAGAAGTCCTTGGTATCGAATGATGCAGGATGCTGGAATTGAAGTTATTCAAGCGCTAGAAGTGAAGATGTGGCGTATTTTCTTACGTCGTCTTGATCTTCGCCAACATCGCAAGATCATCGTAATTGATGATGAAATTGCTTATACCGGTTCAATGAACCTGGTTGACCCGGCTTACTTCAAGCAAAACAGTGGCGTCGGGCATTGGGTGGACATCATGGTTCGCATTACGGGACCAACGGTAAACGTATTGAGTGCCATCCACTGTTGGGATTGGGAAGTCGAAACTGGCGAACGTCATTTACCAAGACTACCTGAATGCAAGATCGATGAGAGTGAATTCCAACACCCTATTCAGGTTGTGCCTTCTGGCCCAGGTATGCCGGAATATCTGATCTATCAAGTATTAACATTGGCAATAAACCAAGCCAATCGCTCGGTACGAATCACAACACCATATTTCGTGCCCAATGCTGATTTACTCGAAACGTTAAAGATGACAGCACAACGAGGCATTGACGTTGAACTCATTATTCCCCATAAAAATGACTCTATGATGGTGCAATGGGCGTCACGCGCTTTTTATAGTGAGCTCTTGAGTGCAGGGGTCAAGATTTATGAGTTTTATGGTGGTTTGCTGCATACAAAATCTGTCGTAATTGACGACCAATTCTGTTTAGTTGGCACCGTAAACATGGATATGCGCAGCTTGTGGCTGAACTTCGAAGTGACCCTCGCCGTTGATGACGAAGAGTTCACCAAGCAAATGTCTTGGTTACAAGATAGCTATATTAAGCAATCTCACACTGTTGTATTGGAAGAATGGGAGAAAAGGAGCCTATTTTCTCGGTTCTTAGAGCGAGTGTTCTATCTCTTCAACCCACTCCTCTAATACCTCAAATACACAGGCTAAAAAACCTCCAGCGCAACATGCATCCTGCTGGAGGTTTGTTCTTTTAGCTCCCTATCTACACGATACCTCTCGACATCATTACCTGTTCATCTTGGCTGTTATTGGCTGATAGTTGACTTTTCCCTTGCATAACCTACGTCGTCCATGTTTTAAATATTCAAAACCGCAATATTTAAGACAGGGAACTTTTATGTCAGAGGGAAAAAAAACCAAACTCATTACCGCTGGCCGCGATAAAAAGTGGACAAATGGTGTTGTAAACCCACCCGTTCAACGCGCTTCAACTGTGGTATTCAATACCGTTGCAGAAAAGAACCAAGCCACCATTAATCGTGCAAACAAAACGTTGTTTTATGGTCGCCGAGGCACCAACACGCACTTTGCTTTCCAAGACGCAATGGTTGAGATTGAAGGTGGAGCTGGTTGCGCGCTTTACCCTTGTGGAACGGCAGCAATTTCAAACGCCATCCTCTCTTTCGTTGAAACTGGCGATCACATTCTAATGGTGGACACTTGTTACGAACCAACTCGTGACTTTTGTAACACCATCATGAAGAAGATGGGCATCGAAACCACCTATTATGACCCAATGATCGGTGAAGGTATCCGAGACTTGATTCAGCCGAATACCAAAGTCCTTTTCTTAGAGTCTCCTGGTTCAATAACCATGGAAGTCCAAGATGTACCTACATTAGCGCACATTGCCCATGAGCAAGATATCATCGTGATGCTAGACAACACATGGGGAGCTGGCGTGAACTTCTCTCCTTTCGAGCATGGCGTAGACATTTCCATTCAAGCGGCAACTAAGTATATCGTTGGACATTCAGATGTCATGCTAGGTACTGCTGTGGCTTCTGAAAAGTATTGGGATCAGCTTCGTGAACAAAGCTACCTGATGGGTCAGTGCGTTTCTCCTGACGACGCATACCTAGGTCTTCGAGGTATTCGCACGTTGGATGTTCGCCTAAGACAGCACGCAGAAAGCAGTTTAAAAGTCGCTCAGTGGCTCGCTTCTCGCCCAGAAGTTGATCATGTCCGCCATCCAGCTTTAGAAACAAATCCTGGCCATGAGTTTTTCAAACGAGACTTCACAGGTGGAAACGGCTTGTTTTCATTTGTTCTCAAAACGTCTTATCCAAAAGCGACGACGGCTCTGCTTGATGGCATGAAACACTTCAGTATGGGTTACTCTTGGGGCGGTTATGAAAGCCTCATTCTAGCTAACGAACCTAAGAGCTTTAACAGCCTGAGAACCATAGCTCACCCACACTTTGAAGGTACTTTGGTTCGTATTCATATTGGCTTAGAAGACGTGAATGACTTGATCGCTGATTTAGAGGCTGGTTTTGCGCGTTATAATGCCTTAATGCTTGAAAAAGAAGCCTCCCTATAACAATGATTGAATCGCCCTGCATTGCGGGGCGTTTTTATAAACCCCTGACTTAATTAGAATTAACTAACATTCACCCTAGCCATTAATTAATGTTAATCATTTGTGTTGTTTTTCAATTGAGCAGTCACAGAATGAAATAATGTGCCACAAATAGGCTTTCCAAATTTAGAGTTTCTCTCCTACTTTTTATCATTCATAAGAGGTCATACCACAAGGAGATAGTTTTGAAACTCAAATTTATAGCGCTAATGCTTTTTACCTTAGTTACCGTCCCAATAACCTCCGTATCCGCTGCAACAGGTTATACCCAAACCAAGTATCCGATTGTTCTGGTTCACGGTTTGTTTGGTTTTGATACTCTGGCAGGCGTTGATTACTTTTTCGGAATACCACATTCCTTAACAAAAGATGGCGCTACGGTTTATGTTGCACAGGTATCCGCGACCAATAGCAGCGAAGTTCGAGGGGAGCAACTGCTTGCTCAAGTCGAAACCTTACTTGCAGCAACAGGCGCAGAGAAAGTCAATCTCATTGGTCACAGTCATGGTGGTCCAACAACGCGCTATGTTGCCTCTGTCCGTCCTGACCTAGTCGCATCAGTTACGAGTATAGGAGGCGTTAATAAAGGGTCTAAAGTGGCAGATTTAGTTCGTGGCACCGTATCTGAGGGTTCGGGTAGTGAGCAGCTCGCGGTAAAACTGGCGCAAGGCTTAACTACTCTTATTAATCTTCTATCAGGTGGTTCTGATCTCGACCAAGACCCTTTAGCCTCACTAGCAACATTAACCACGGAAGGATCATTAGCGTTTAACCAACACTACCCGGAGGGAGTCCCTACCAGTGAATGTGGTAATGGTGACTTGCTGGCTTCAAATGGCGTTTATTACTACTCATGGACCGGATCATCCACTTTTACAAACGTTTTCGATCCGACCGACGCTGCCATGATGGTACTTGGCTTAGCCTTTGATGGGCCAAATGATGGCTTAGTTGGTGCGTGCAGCACACATTTGGGCAAAGTCATACGTGATGATTATCAAATGAACCATTTGGATGAAATTAACGGCCTACTCGGTATTCATCATCTTTTTGAAACCGATCCAGTCACGCTTTATCGCCAACATGCAAATCGTCTCAAACTTCAAGGTTTATAAGAGGTCATCACAATGAAGAAAGTCGCTCTCACCACTTTTATCCTGCTCTCGATATTTGGCGTGGGAGCGCTTTCTTTGTTGCAAAGCGACAAACAACAAGAGATAACCTCTAACCATTCGCCATCTCAGCAAGATATAGCCGCCGATGTCTCTTCCCCAAAAGATTTCTTCGAATATTCTCTTAGCCGGCTGGGCGAAGAAGATCTCGATACGATCAAAGCGGAAGTTAATGATGACACTTTAGCAAAGCAAACTCTGAATATTGATGCCCAACTTTTTCAAACCTACCTTTCCTACAAGCAAGCACTCTCTGTATTAGAGCCTTTTCAGCACAACCACCTAACGCTTGAACAGTTAACCATGCTGAATGAAGCAATACTGAACTTACAGCTTCAATACTTTAACGAGGTGCAGATAACCCTATTGTTTGACGAAGAAAACCGACTTCGCCAACTTGCTTTAGAAAAGCTGACGATTAAAACACAGGCATCGGATATCGAGAGTCAAACACACCTTCTTAATCAAGCGTTATCAGAACAACCGGATTACATACGAGAAAGTGAACACAATAACGTATTAGCAGAGCAGCTCGAGCAAGCTTCTCAGCTTGATTCACAAGACAAGTACATCGCCCGTGTCGCTCTGATAGGAGATGCCGGAGCGCAGAGGCTGCAAAAGCTTGATGAGCAAAGAGCATCATTTGAGACTCAACTCGCCACTTACTTAAAGCAGCGTCAAAATATTCTGAATAGGGATTTTCTAGGGCAAGACGAAAAACAGGCAGAAATCATTGCTTTAAGAAAACAAAGCTTCGATGCCACTCAATGGCGTCGAATCGAAGCTTTGGAACGTATTCATGATAGCCAAAACTAACAACATTAGCTTAATAGCCAAACGTCACTTATTCTGCTTTTTAGGACATCCAACGATATGGTCATCCACCATGCCGACGGCTTGCATGAAAGCATAACAGATGGTTTCACCGACAAACTTGAAGCCTTTCTTTTTTAGGAATTTACTCATGGCTTTGGATTGCTCTGTCGAAGCTGGTACGTCACTCATATGTTGCCATTGATTGACGATTGGTTCACCGTCCACGAACTGCCACAACGCGTCTGATAAACTCCCGTATTCAGCAATTAACGCTTTAGCCGCTTTGGCATTACTAAATACCGAGTTAATCTTTCCACGATGTCTCACAACATCGAAGTTTTCCACGATGTATTCAGCGCGTTCTTCATTTCTTTGTTCCAACGCATCTAGATCGTAATTCTCGAACGCTTCTCTGTAACCTTCGCGCTTTTTAAGGATGGTGATCCAACTAAGACCAGCTTGCGCACCTTCCAAAGTAATAAATTCAAACAGGACTTGGTCGTCATATACTGGCACGCCCCATTCGGAATCATGATATTCGCGCTCTAATGGGTGATTCATCGCCCACGCACACGTTTTTTGTTCTGTCATTATTCTTCCTTAAAAAGCGCCTCTAACTGATGAGCTAGAGGCGCGATATTTTTCATCGTTATATCAGTAGCACTAAGCCTGTTTCGGTACTGCCACTTTATGGAACAAACGATACAACACTGGCACGACAATCAGTGTCAGGACTGTCGCAAAACCCAAACCAAACATAATCGTAACCGCCATTGGTTTGAAGAAAATATCTGGCAACAGTGGGATCATACCAAGGATCGTCGTGATAGCAGCCATACAAACGGGACGGACGCGACTTACCGCAGCATCAACGACCGCGTCATAAGCCTCTTTACCGGACTTCATTTCAATTTCAATTTGGTCCAGTAATACGATGCCATTTTTGAGCACCATTCCCGATAAGCTTAAGAAGCCGAGCAATGCCATAAAACCAAACGGCGTGTTGAGTGCCAACAAACCAGTGGTGACGCCAATTAACGCCAGCGGTACGGTAAGCCAAACAATGAGTGGCTCTTTGATAGAGTTAAATAGGAATACAGTGATCAAGAACATGAACAAGTACCCCATTGGCATGGTAGTAAACAGCGACTCTTGAGCATCACCAGAAGATTCGTATTCACCACCCCACTCTAAGGAATAACCTGGTGGTAATTGAATCGCTTCGATTTGGGGCTGTAAGCGTTTTTGCAATGTCGATGCGGTTTCTTCACCTAGAATATCAGGGTCTGCCATCACAGTGAGCATACGCTTACGGTTCTTACGTACAATAATAGGGTCCTCCCAACGCATGTCGTAACCCATTGTGACTTGTTGAAGTGGGATAAACTCACTCTGTGCTGGACTCCATATTTTCATGCCTTCGATGTTACGAATATCAATACGTTCATCTTCAGGTAAGCGAGCCACGATAGGCATGAGCGTCGTGCCGTCTCGGTATAAGCCTATCGTCATTCCAGAGAATGACATGGACAAGAAATCATCGACGTCCGATTTGGTAATGCCATAGCGACGTGCCTGACTCTCGTTAAACTGAGGTTCAAGAACTTGGGTTCGTTCACGCCAATCATGCCTGATATTTGTTGCCTGAGGGTCGGCGTACATGATGTCCTTGACCTGAGCGGCTATCGTACGAAGGACGGTTGGATCTGAGCCAATAATACGCGCTTCAATTTTTGCACCACCACCAGGGCCTAACTCAATCTGTTTGAGCTTGTAATTGATTTCTGGGTAGTTGGCTTTTAAATACTCTCGAAACTTCGCCATTAATGGTTTTAACGCTTCGTAGTTTTCCATACGAGTGGTTATCTCACCATAAGCCGCATAACTTTTCTCTGGCGCGTACGTTAACATGAAGCGCTGTAAGCCTTTACCCGCGGTCGTCGTGATATGGTCAACATGCTCTTGCTTAGCTAACCAACTTTCTAACTCTTTAAGCGTTGTGTTAGTTGCTCGAATATCAGTTCCTTCTGGCATCCATA
The DNA here is from genome assembly GCF_033339895.1 of Vibrio sp. 1751. NCBI lineage: Bacteria > Pseudomonadati > Pseudomonadota > Gammaproteobacteria > Vibrionales > Vibrionaceae > Vibrio > Vibrio sp. 1751. The sequence goes on along the minus strand of NZ_JAWOVM010000085.1, from coordinate 8,547 downwards.
CATCTAACTGAAAAATCGGCGTTGTCGAAGATGGGAAAAACGCTTGCTTCACAAAGGTGAACCCGTAAACACTTGCCGCTAATCCCGCAATCAGCACCACAACGGTAAACCAAGCACGACGCATACAAAACTGAAGAAACTTTTTATAAATAACGAAAATAACCCCGTTATATGGATCATTTTCTTCCCCTTCACCTTGTTTAATCTTCTGGCCTTTAAAGAAGATGTCAGCAAAGAATGGTGTCAACGAGATAGCGGTAAACCAGCTCAACATTAAAGAGATCAGCAGAACCGTAAATAAAGTGCCACAGTATTCGCCCGTCGAGTCTTCAGACAGTCCAATTGGCGCAAATGCAGTTACCGCAATCACAGTTGCCCCAAGTAATGGCCACTTTGTTTGGGTAACAATGTCGGTCGCTGCTTGGAGTCGAGTTCGCCCTTTTTGAGTACCAATCAAAATCCCCTCAACCACAACGATGGCATTGTCCACCAGCATACCTAACGCGATAACCAAGGCACCTAATGAAATCCGCTGCAAATCTATCGCGAGATACTTCATGAAAATGAACGTACCCAACACCGTCAGCAGTAAAATTAAACCGATAAGCAGCCCCGAACGTAGCCCCATAAAGAACAGAAGTACGATAATGACGATACCGACAGCTTGAGCCAAGCTGACAACAAAACCGCTAACCGATTTATCCACCTCTTTAGGCTGACTGTAAATTTCCGAGATTTCGATACCGACAGGTTGTTGGTACTTTAGCTCGGCAAGGCGATGATCAAACGCTTTTCCGACTTCAACGACGTTGACGCCTTCAGCAAAAGAAACACCCACGTTTAGTGCAAGACTTCCGTTAAAATTAATAATATTACTCGGTACTTCTACGTACCCGCGTTTTATTTCCGCCACATCTTTCAAGAAAATGAGCCCCTGAGCGCCCGACTCAGTAATCAACAAATCACCCAGCTCCTCCACACTCTGGAACTCGCCAGTCGGCTGAATTCTGATGTACTCGTCACCAATTCTGATCGCTCCTGCGTCAGAAACCACGTTTTGCGTCGAAAGAAGATTAAACACGGTATCCGGAGCAAGACCTATACTGCTCAGCTTTTTCATCGATACTTCGATGAAAACTTGCTCTTGCTGTTGCCCGGATACCGAAACTTTACTCACGCCATCAACCAGTTCGAGCTCTCGGCGTAAGTAATCGACGTAATCCAGTAGCTCTTTATAGCTATAACCGTCGCCAGTCACCGCTAACAAAATCCCGTAAACATCACCAAAATCATCGATCACTTGAGGTTCATTCACACCTGGAGGCAACGTCCCTTTAAGGTCGTTCACTTTACGGCGCAACTCATCCCAAATTTGTGGTAGATCATCAGGGCCATAATTGTTCTTCATCGTGACCGTGATTTGAGATAAGCCTCGGCTAGAAATCGAATTTACTTCATCAACATAAGTAAGCTGCTGAATCGCTTTTTCGATTGGATACGTCACTTCTTCTTCGACTTGTTGCGGTGTCGCACCAGGGTAAGAGGTCACTACCATCGCATCTTTAATAGTAAAAGCAGGGTCCTCAAGACGCCCTAAACCAAAGAATGCGGCGATACCACCAATCAAAAATATCAGTGCGACCATCCAACTGATGACGCGATTGCGGATGAAGTACGCAGCAATACCGGTCACATCATCATCACTTTGAGGCACTGATTTATTAAGATCGCTCATAGACCGGCCTCCTGCGTAGCCATTTCCTGTATCACTTCCACTTTCATGCCATCCCTTAATCGAGAAACACCGGCAATCACAACTTTGTCTTTGAGCATGAGACCATCAAGGATTTGAATGGACGTTTTAGATGCCTTACCTGCTCGCACCTGTTTGCGCGATACCGTATTGTCGTCATTCAGTACCCAAACAAATTTGTTTTCGCGCCCCAGCTCGTCACCATCCGCATTAAAAATGGCTTCGATAGGGACATTAATTCCTAGGTTGAGATCAAGCCCAACATTCTCGTCTTTAGACGTTACTTCAACAGCCATCCCATCTAGGATGTACTCTTCTTCCGGCATAGGAAGCGACAGTGTGACAGTAAACGTACCTGTTGTTGGATCGGGCTCAGTCGTAAATTCTTTTACCGTCGCGTTATATTCGTTACCGCTGGGCACGCGCACTAATGCTTTGATCGCGGTAAGCCTTTCTTCCGTTGGCGGTTGGTTCACATAGAGGCGGTCTGGAAGCTGAATCAACACTTCGACTCGCTCCAAGCTGTGAATATTAACGATATGCTGTCCGACTTGAACATTTTCGAATTGGTCGATATTAACTCGCGAAATAATCCCATCCACGGGCGCTTTTAAGGCAGTAAATGATAGACGAAGTTTGGCTAACTGAAGCTCAGCTAAGGCGATTTGTCGTTGTGCTGCAATTTCATCAAACTGAGACTTAGCTAATAGGCCTTTATCAACCAAAGGGCGTGAGCGGCGATACTGACTGTCGACAACAGAAAAACGCGCACTCGCATTATCTACATCCAACTCATAGTCCGTGGGATCTAGCGTTGCAATAACATCACCCTTCGTGACTTTGTCGCCCTCTTTTACCATGATGCGGCTGACTTCTCCTGCCACTCTGAAGCTCAAATGAGAGCGATCCGCTGCATTCGCAACCGCAGGGAAGTACAAGTTGTCGTCCACCTTGTTTCCCGCTAATGACGTAACCCTAACTCGTGGCGTTTCGAGCTCTTTTTCTGGCGCCTTATCCCCACAGCCAACGAGAAAAAGCGTTGAAAGTAAAGTCGCTAGAGAGATGATTCCTTTCATATTACAACCCTCTTTCCTTAATCCACGCTCTTACCTTAATTCCGGGTTCAATTACACTGACACCCGAGATAATGATTTGGTCGCCATCGTTAAGCCCGGCTAACACTTGATTTTTGTCATTCATCTCAATTGCGGCTTTGGATACAATGCCTTGCTCATCGACACGCCAAACGTATGTTTTGCCGTTCTCTTCTAGCAACGCGGAGTTAGGAATCTTTGTCGCTCCTGCACTTTTGGACAGGAGGTAAGCATTGCCAGACATTCCCGGCAAAAGGCCAATTTCTGCTGGTCGCTCCATGACCATCGTGACTTTGTAACTGCCCGTTTTAGGATCGGCTTCTGTATCGATTTCCTGAAAGGTTAAGTCAAAGGCTTGCTCGGGGAACGCATCAAATATCATTCTGGCAGAGACATCGCTCCCCTGCGTGTAACGATTTAGAAGATAGTCTGGGATTTGGAATATCACTTTGAGGAGTTGGTTGGACTGAATATTCATCACCCCTTCTTTCGCGGCAACATATTCATGGTTTTCTGCTGGAATGTACGAAATAGTGCCATCATATGGCGCGACAAGTTTGGTATATCTTAAGTTTGCCTTTGCTTGATTCCATTGAGCTTTTGCTGAGTTGTGATTCGCTTTTGCCTCATCAAAATCTTGCTCAGATACTACTTGGTCTTTACGTAGCTTTTGGTATCGCTTGTATTGCACATCTGCGAGCAAAAAATTTGCCCGAGCTTGCTGTTCGAGCAGAGAATATTCATCTGGGTTTAATGACGCCAAAACATCACCTTTACTAACGACTTGACCTTCATTCACTTCTATCGTTTGAAGAAGCCCAGGAACTCGAAATGTCAGTACTGCTCTATCGCCAGCTTCCGTCGTGGCAGGAAAATGTCGCTCAAACTGGGCATTGCCAACAGATACTGTAAATAGCTTCGCAGGGCGCGATTCAGGTTCAGGAACAGGAGGAAGTTCTTTACCGCACCCCGACAAGACAGCCGAGATGGCAATAGGAATGAGCAATTTTCTCATTACATTCATCCATAAAAATTGGGGGATTATTTTTAAAGTAGATGAATTTTGAACGAACTTCCAGAGCAGAAAAGATTAATAGTGCTTTAAAATTAGTAATTTGTGATAAAAAAGCAGGCTTTATGCCTGCTTCAGTTAACTCTTCTTTGGATACAAAATGCCTAGAGCTTGCTGAATTCTCTGTTCACCCTATATGTATCAGACGTAACATAAGCTTCCATGTTACGAATTTTGCCATCAAGACGGTCAAAATCCCTTTCCAACACACTGAGCAGTTGATCAGGGCTTTGCCCTTTCTGCCAAGGCTTACTTTTGAGCGTATGCTCTTGCTGCGCTCTGATATTTTCAGAATACGTTACTGGTTGCTTTTCTAACATAAACGCCATCGCGATGTACGCTAACAATACCAAAAACGTACCACCTAACAGCGCTGCAGAAATCACTACAATACGAATCAACCAAACTTCTGCACCAAAGTAGTTGGCAATTCCGGCGCAAACACCGGAGATTTTGCCATTTACTGGGTCACGATACAGTTCTCGATTATTCATACTTGCGTCTCCATGTTGGTGACTCAGCATCCAAGATGCGCTCCAATGTATCAACTCGGGACTGCATCGCTTCCGCTTTTTCAGATAGTACCTGAAGGCGCTCTAAATCCTGGCTCGACAGTGCACTATCTGTTTTGCGTTTGCTGCGATAGTGTAAGAAGAGCCATAGTGGAGCGACAAAGATTAAAAAGACAATCACTGGTCCTGCTATAAAAAATGCCGACATAAATGGCTCCTTTCTTATTTATCTTTCGATGACATCTGTTCTTTCAGTTTTGCCAACTCTTTTTCAATTTCGTCTTGTGCCTGCAACTCTGCAAACTCTTGTTCTAGCGATTTAGCATTACCGGTTTGAGCATACAGGTCTGCTTCCGCTTCCATTTCATCCACTTTACGTGAGTATTGCTCGAATTTCGCCATCGCTTCATTAGTACGGCTAGTGTGCAGGTGTTTTTGCACATCACGACGGTTAGATGCAGTTTGGTTACGAATTGCTAGTGCTTGCTGTTTTGCGCGCGTTTCAGCAATTTTGCTTTCCAACTTACCAATCTCGCCAGTAAGCTTATCGATCGTTTCTTCCACTAAGGTTTGCTCAGTGTGGAGGCCTTTAATCACTTGCTCTAGCTTTTGCTTTTCAATTAACGCTGCACGAGCTAGATCTTCACGCTCTTTAACTAATGCTAAGCTCGCTTTTTGGCCCCATTCGCCAATTTGCTCTTCTAACGTTTCAACCTTACGAGCCAACTCTTTCTTGTCTGCAATCGCTTTAGCCGAGTTAGTACGCACTTCAACAAGTGTGTCTTCCATTTCTTGAATGATAAGACGGATCATTTTTTCAGGATCTTCCGCCTTGTCCAGTAATGCACTGATGTTTGAGTTAACGATATCTGCAAATCGAGAAAAAATACCCATAACGGAACTCCTCTTTTTTCCTATTAAAACTCGACAAGGTGGTGATTAACCTTGTGTCTCCCTGAATACATAACAAGTAACGTGCCAACTTATAATTTTCTTTTAAATCAGAGCGTTATTCATTTTGTTGTCGTTACACACTATTGTGCTATGATGTTTTTCACCAACTGTTGGTGAAATTTACCAACTCTATCTCTAAATCATGGCTCGGCTGTTAAATAAGAAGGACTTTATGAAGCAAAACCTGATTGGTGAATCACCTGCTTTTCTCGCTGTACTAGATAAAGTATCACAACTTGCACCCATTGAGCGCCCTGTCCTCATCATTGGTGAACGAGGTACGGGTAAAGAACTCATCGCTCAGCGTTTGCATTATTTATCAAGACGTTGGGATAAACCACTACTATCACTCAACTGTGCGACATTAAGCGAAGGGCTAATAGATTCCGAATTGTTTGGACATGAATCTGGCTCCTTCACGGGCTCTAAAGGTAAGCATAAAGGGCGTTTCGAGCGTGCCGAGGGCGGTACTTTGTTCCTTGACGAACTGGCAACCGCACCACTTTTAGTTCAAGAAAAGCTATTACGTGTCATTGAATATGGTGAATATGAGCGAGTTGGCGGTCATACCGCTCTCAATGCGGATGTTAGACTTGTTTGTGCAACCAATGCCGACCTACCAAAATTGGCAGAGCAAGGTGATTTTCGTGCAGATCTGCTCGACAGGCTAGCCTTCGATGTCATTATGTTACCGCCTCTTCGCGAGCGCAAAGAAGACATTCTCTCTTTAGCAGAGCACTACGCGATGAAAATGTGTCGTGAACTGCAACTGGAATACTTTGTCGGTTTTACCCCAAAAGCGCAGCAGTCGCTTATTGAATATGAATGGCCCGGTAACGTCCGCGAACTAAAAAACGTGATTGAACGTGCGATTTACCAACATGGTCTGAATGCTCACCCAATTGATGAGCTGATTTTCAATCCTTTTGAAACGGTTTGGCACAGCGCGCTTGGCCATAGTGCAACACAAGCAGAACAACAAGAAGAGGAAGCATCAAGCAACACCATCCAATTCCCTCTAGACTATAAACAATGGCAAGAGGAACAAGATATCCATTTACTCAATCGTGCATTGGAAGAAGCCAAGTTTAATCAACGACAAGCAGCCGAGCTACTTGGCTTGAGCTATCACCAATTACGAGGGATGGTTAGAAAATATGGTTTGGTCGGACAAAGCTAACTTGACCGAGAGTACTCAATCAATACACGAGCTCGTGACTGCGCTCTAATTCGCATGCATTTATGGCATAACACCTTACAGTGTATGGATTTTATGTTTGGAGCGAGTTCACAAAGGTGATAAATTAGCGAGATCATTTTCGCTTGTTAGCTTTGAAAGAGTAAGATCAAACGAAACGAGCAAGATCCAATGAACATTTCATATTATGAATGCTTTTATAAGATTATCGCTGAGCCTTATTGGGATTAGCCTACTGACCGCTTGTGGCGATGAAATTGACCACAATGATATTCGCAAAGCTGGCTTTGTGTTTTGCGGACAGGGTAAGCCGACCACGTTTAACCCTCAGCTTATTGATAGCGGTATTACCGCAGAGGCTCTGAGCCCGCAGCTGTACGATACGCTGCTCACGCTCGATCCTAAATCACATCAGCCCGTGGCAAGCATCGCCGAGAGTTGGTCAGTAAATGAATCAGGGACGGAATACACGTTTAAGCTTAAACGTGGTGTTAAATTCCAAACCACGCCTTGGTTCACACCCACTCGCCCATTGAATGCAAAAGATGTGGTATTTAGCTTCAAGCGAATCATCGATGTAGACCATCCTTTTCACCAAGTAGGTGGTGGTTTTTATCCATGGTTTGCAGGGTTAGATTTTCAAAGCCTACTCCAAGACGTGGTTGCAATAGATGAGCATACGGTAAGGTTTACGTTATCTCAGACAAACTTTTCTTTCTTGGCCAATATTGCCACCAGCCATGCGGTTATCTTGTCTGCGGAGTATGGACAGCAATTGGCAGCAAAAGATCATAAAGAAGAAATCGACCAACTTCCTATCGGTACCGGCCCTTATCAATTAAAAGAGTACCAAGTGAACGATTTGATTCGATTAGAGCGTCATTCTAATTACTGGAAGTCACCAGCAAAAATGGAACAAGTGGTGTTCGATATCTCTCACAGAGGCACGGGTACATTAGCTAAACTTTTAAGAAACGAGTGTGACGTACTCTCTTCACCTATTTCGAGCCAAATACCTGTCATTCAAGAAAATGACAACCTTGAGCTGACGGCTACACCGGCTAACAACGTTTCCTTTATTGCGATAAACACAGAAACCACCGCGCTGAGTGATGCTCGAGTTCGCCAAGCACTTAACTTAGCGATCAACCGTCAAAATATTTTAGATTCGGTTTACTACGGAACTGGCTCCCAAGCTTATACCTTGCTACCACCTAATTCATGGGCTTATCAAAAAGACAGTGTAAAAATTCGTTATGACCGGAATTATGCATTGGCACTACTTCGAGATGCAGGCTACGAAGACGGCCTAGAATTGACCATGTGGGTACCACTTGAACCACGTGCTTTTAACCCAAGCCCTCGTAAGACTGCGGAGTTAATCCAAGCGAATTTTGCCGATATTGGGGTTAAATTAACGCTACTTACCGATGATAGGTTTGAACGTGTGGATTTGGAGAACATCAACGATATCGATTTACTTTTAACAGGTTGGATTGGTGATACCGGGGATCCTGACAACTTTTTCCGCCCTTTATTATCTTGCGAGTCTGACCGCGTTGGCCTTAACGTGTCCATGTGGTGTAACGATGACTTCGATTTCTTGCTCGATTTGGCGTTAGAAACTCAAGAACCGCGTTACCGTTTGAACCTATATCGCCAAGCACAGAACATTTTGAATCAAGAGTTCCCGGTTATTCCTCTGGCGCATGGCGTGCAGTTCCGTGTGCACGACAAATCGCTGACAGGCTTCAAATCAAGCCCTTTCAATGCCCAACCGTTTGATAGAGTTGAGAGAATTCACTGATGTTTTGGTATACCGTTCGACGCTTTAACCTATTTATCATCACTTTGATGATCCTTACATTAGTGGGTTTTTCTCTGCTTCGCCTTGACCCTCTCTCGCACTGGGCAAACGTTGATTTTTGGTCTGGTTGGAAAACTTACTTAATCAACCTTTCTCA
>NZ_JAWOVM010000084.1:0-15942 GCF_033339895.1 Vibrio sp. 1751 | reverse complement strand
TGTTTGATTCGATTGGTTAACAGTTCTTCGTTAACCGGTAGAGATGTAAATCCGTGACCAGACTCCACCGCACAAGTGTGCAGTGCGTCGTAATCCGACATCGCGATAGGGCGAACTACTAGCATCAATACTCCCTCCAGATGCAAGAAGATCCTAACTATATTGTAGGAACAATTCCCCCATCAGAGATCCTTGACGGGGGTGTCTGCGTTGACGTTTAAACTGATATCGCGCTTAAACTAAAGTCGCGATCGCTTTATCCAGTTTCGCCAAGCCTTCTTCAATTTCTTGTTGTGTGATAACGAGTGATGGTGTGAAACGTACGACATTGGCACCCGCAACCAATACCATGAGACCTTGTTTACCTGCAGCAACCAGCACGTCACGCGCACGGCCTTGCCATTCTTCATTTAGTGCAGCGCCAAGTAATAGGCCTTGACCGCGCACTTCTGAGAAGATGTTGTACTTCGCGTTGATCTTCTCTAGACCTTCACGGAACATTGCTTCGCGTTCTAGCACACCAGCCAACACCTCTGGCTTGGTAACTTCATTTACAACCGCTTCTGCAACCGCACACGCTAGTGGGTTACCGCCATATGTAGAACCGTGAGTGCCCACTTTCATGTGCTCTGCCAATTTTGCTGTCGTTAGCATTGCACCGATTGGGAAACCGCCACCAAGTGATTTCGCAGTACTTAGAATATCTGGCGTGATACCTAAACCTTGGTAAGCGTAGAAGTTACCTGTACGGCCATTACCAGTTTGCACTTCATCGAAGATCAGTAAGGCGTTGTGTTTGTCACACAGCTCGCGAACCGCTTGAGCGAACTCAGGCGTTGGTGGCACGATGCCGCCTTCACCTTGTAGTGGCTCCATCATGACCGCACAAGTACGATCAGACATGTGTGCTTGTAAAGCTTCGATATCGTTGTAAGGAAGGTGTGTCACGTCGCCTGGCTTAGGACCGAAGCCGTCAGAGTATGCCGCTTGGCCACCAACCGTTACGGTAAAGAATGTACGACCGTGGAAACCTTGTTTGAATGCAATGATTTCAGATTTCTCAGTGCCATGAACGTCTGCTGCATAACGACGTGCCAGCTTCAAAGCGGCTTCGTTTGCTTCTGCGCCAGAGTTAGCAAAGAACACTCGCTCAGCAAAACTCACTTCTGTTAGCTTTTTCGCCAGACGAAGGGCTGGTTCGTTCGTCATAACGTTACTTAAGTGCCAAAGCTTGTTAGCTTGCTCTGTTAGCGCGTTTACCATTACTGGATGACAATGGCCAAGACAGCTCACTGCAATACCACCAGCAAAGTCGATGTATTCATTACCTTCCTGATCCCAAACACGTGAACCTTCACCTTTAACAGGGATCATTTCCATCGGGTTATAGCAAGGTACCATTACCTCATCGAATAAACCGCGCTCTACTTTAATTTCCGTTGTCATTGCACATTCCTTCTTGATACCGCATGCGTAGCAGATAAGCGAATTTAACCGGCTCTCTTTGCCAGCAAATAATGTTTTGCATTTAAGCTATTGCGGCATTGTATTTACATTTAATTAACCATTTCAATAGTGATTTATTCTTTTCGTTCTCGAAAGCAACTTCCATTAATCACTGCTTATGACTATTTATGCATCAAGAAAGTAAAATAGAGAAGTGATTTTTTATAAATGTTATGTAATACAGGGGATAGAAGGTTTAAAAAGACATGAATAGACAAAGAGACTCGAGAGAATCGCATAGTTTTGCAATCCGCTCACCTCAGCAAAAAGATGAATGATTTGTTAAGAAAAGTGATCGCGATCAGATCGCTTTGCGTGCTAAAAAGTTCGCAAGCAACTCGTGACCTTGCTCAGTTTTGATTGATTCTGGGTGGAACTGCACCGCATCAATTGGCAAGGTTTTATGTTGGTAACCCATTATTTCATCCATGCTTCCGTCAGGCAGTTCTGTCCATGCGGTCAGTTCAAACACGTCGGGTAAAGTACCGTTTTTCACCACAAGAGAGTGATAACGGGTTACCGTGAGTGGGTTATTCAGATTTTTAAACACACTACGACCGTTATGACGAATCGGTGAGGTCTTACCGTGCATCACTTGTCGTGCACGTACCACTTCGCCCCCAAACACTTGCGCTATCGCTTGGTGACCAAGGCAAACACCCAATATTGGAAGCTTACCAGCGAAGTGTTCTATCGCTTTCAGTGAAATACCTGCTTCGTTCGGCGTACATGGCCCTGGCGAGATCACCAAATGAGTTGGGTTGAGCGCCTCAATGCCTTGGATATCGATTTCATCGTTACGCACCACCTTTACGTCTGCACCAAGCTCGCAGAAGTATTGGTAAAGGTTGTAGGTAAAAGAGTCGTAGTTATCGATGATCAACAACATAAAGGGTCGGTTGCTCCAATCCGTTTTGGCAATGCTTACGTAGTGAATCGCCACGTTCGTGACAATCAAGGGCGGTATTTTGCTATACCAAGCAAGAAAGGCAAGTTTTTGCTGAATAAAAAGGCCAGCATAGGCTGGCCTTTGGTCTTTACAGTTATTTAGGAACTGTTTGTCAGGAAGTAAATTCGCTTAGCGGCGACGACGGAATAAGCCGAGACCTAGCAGCGCAAATAGAGCACCAAAACCAAACGAACCACCATCTGAATCCTTCGACCCTTCTGTTCCAGCTTCAGTTTGCGTCATTGAAACATCACGAACAGAGCTAAACTTCACGATATTACCTGTCGAGTCAGTCACTTTCTCTTCTAACTGATAATTACCTTGCTCTGGCGTTTGTTCAAACTCAATATTCACGCTACGCGCATCAATATCAGCTTGAACTAAGGTTTGGCTAGCCGAGTAAGCTTTCGTATCGCTGCTTGCCGCAGCCGCTTGTGTGGATGGCGTTAAGTTCACCGTAACAATATCGCCCACAACCGCCGTTGGTGGTAAACGGACATCGACGGCTAAGTTGTCACCTGCTTTAGGTAAATCGATGTCATCATCTGGTAAATCAATCGCGATGATCACTGGATCGTGGTCAGAGGCAGAGAACGCATCTTTGTACTTCGGCATATCACCTGTGTACTTGCTGCTGTATTCGAACAAGTTACTCTCTAGTGAGTTGATGTGCCAATCTTCAATTGCTACCACTTTTTGCGCTAGGCTGCTGCTTGCCAATGCGTGGTCCAAATTACCCAGCTCGCCCGAATAGGTGTAAGAAAACGTATCAGTGCCGTGCAGCAACGTGTTTAAATTGTGCAGACCGTAACCTTTTTCAATTTTGGTCTTCTCTACTTGAAGTTCACCATCACCAATGGTTGTGTAAGCAGCAGTATAAATGTCACGGCCGTATTTCTCTTTCGAGTAATCAGTCAGTGTCAGAAGTGGGTCTTCCATGCCATAAGCATTGAGGTCGCCCATGAGCAATACATCGCCTTTCACCTCTTTCAACGCTTCACCCACTGCGTGCGCAGCAGAAACGCGGAAGTTGTTACAGTTGCCTTGCAGATCCGCTGGCTCAGAGTCTTCTACGCCCGCAATCCACTCTTCAATACATTCAGAACCTTTCGATTTGAAGTGGTTAACAACAACAGACAGATCTTTACCTGTCTCTTTCACCGTGAAGGTTTGTAGCAAGCTATGACGTTGGTATTTGTCGTAAGCTGGGTTGCCTTCCGCATCGTCACCACGCGTAATGGTGTTTTCTTCGATGTGCTGCTCTGGCGTCACAATCACTTTCGCCGCTTCTTTTGGCGTCACTTCGTTTGCACGGTATAGGATCGCCACCATGATCGCATCGCTACCAAAGTATTCGTCTTGGTATTTGTCTTGATCCGCGATTTCAACATAAGTGTAATGATCTTCTGCATCTTCGATTTCAGCATTCAATGCATCAACCAAGTTCTTCACTGCACTGCTGTCACCAAAGCCGTTGTTCTCGACTTCCATCAAACCAATGATGTCAGCGTCCATCTTGTTCATCGCCGCAACGATTTTCGCTTGTTGGATCAGGAACTCATCTAGGTTAGTCGCACCACGGTTTTGTCCGGTTGGGTTTTCATGGCCACTGTCAGCCACAGAGTTGAAGTAGTTCAGTACGTTGAAGCTGGCGATACGCAAATCTGAATCCGCAATCGCTGGAGCATCTTTACGAGCCACGTCGAAGCCTTCACCTGAAGTCACGAAGTTGGTGTTATCAACTTCATTGGTCGCAATCAGGCGGTATTCATTGTAGCTGTAAGCCACGACGCCCTGCAGACCTTCGACTCGCGAACCAAGGCGAATGTGCTGCTCAGAAGAGCCATCTTGATCTGCATCTTTTGCAAAGTCAGGGTAGTAAGGAATTTGGCCGTTTGGTGCTTTGCCGTCAGATTCTAGGTATACGCGGTTCGCTGCGTTGTCTTTTGCTAGCTTAACGGCTGCATCACTCTCTGCAGCGTGCAATTGAGTCGGCTTAAACAGTGGCGCTTCATGAGACAGCATCATGTTGTTACGACGTGAATCGTAGTCGTAAGAGAAGTTGCGAGTTACAAACAAGTCACTTGCCGAAGTTAGTTCAACTTGCATGCCTTCATGACGCTCTAGCGCATCACGTAGTGTTTCACCTTCTTTGATAACAAGATCGGTAACTCGAGGAATATCCGATGTGCCTGTTTTCACATAGCTGTTAGCATCAGAAGCTAGCTGAGTATTACTGTAGTACTCTTGAACTTTACCTTTAACACAAACAACGTCACCAGCTTTTAGCTCCGTATCTGCCGCATCGGTATGAATGAACAAGCCTTCTGAGGTCTTGTCGTTGTTGTCACTTTCTAGTGCTTGTAGGTAGAAACCTTTGGTTAGGCCAGTGGTAACAGCAGTCACGACACCAGTTACGAAATGATCTTCGTCAGTAATGTATGGGTAACCATCAATGAATGGAGATGTATCGCCTTCACCTTGAATATCTTGGATGGTAGTGAAGTTAGGTTGCTGACCGTCTACTTCACAAGCGAATGGTGCTGGTGGCTCAGTCGCATTTAGCTCACCAAGGCCGTCAATGTTGTCTTTCTCAAATGCCGTCCACTGAGATGCATCATAAGTAGCAGAAGGGGTTAGTGCATCACTGTTACGAACTAATGTGGTGTCTTTACCAAAATCTACGTCACCCATCACACCGATGATGTCGTGCACTTCACCATCTTTAAGCAGTGCGATCGGGTCGTCACCGTTAAAGTTCGCAACGCTTTTATCTGTGATATCCGAGACAGCTTTGATGGTATCGCTCGCGTCACCATGCGCCAGTACATACACTTGGTTAGCTTGTAGCGTCACTTGGCTAAGGTCGAATGTGCTACCCCAAGTACCACCACCGTTTGATGATTTCGCCAACTCGTAGCCAGTGAGTGTCACCGCAGTATCACCCGTATTAGCGATCTCTACCGCTTTATTATAAGCGCCGCCTTCTACGTATTGGGAAATAATAATCTCTGCGTTCGCGTTTGCACTAAGTGCACTGGCGATGGTTAATGCGAGTATTGAGGGTTTGATTAACGTGTCCATTGTCATACCTGATATTTATGTAAATGCAAACTTAGCTCTGGTTAGAGCCTGCCATTTGCGTCTACTATCAGGTTTATTTATGAAATAAATAAGAATGAGTAATTAAAGCCGTGAAATGAATCACATGTGAATATAAGAAAATATGCCAGAGCATCCCATTCAAACATTTTTTGTAATAAATACAGAGCGCTATTGATAAACAAGTCAGAATTTAGATTGATTACTCAGTTTACTTTTTCACTTCATGTTAAGGAGTAGAAAATACATCACTTGTTGAGTTGCTTATTAACCCAACCGTTCCTGTTACAAATAAAAAATATAATTAGTCACTAATTTAGAATGCTTTAATTTTCACTTGTATCACTGTTCAAGCCCAAGAATCTATTACTCGCTTCGTTCTCTCTTATACAGGCCCCTCATACTTCAAAGTTTTCATGATTTATTCAATAACTTTTCATTACTCACTAGCCAAAAACATACACAAAAGATATAACACCTGCGCGAGACAATAAGATCTCATTAGCTGTAAACCCAGGAACGACAAATGAAAACAATTCAACGCAGTGTGCTAGCTCTCTCCCTACTTGGCTTGATAGCGGGGTGTCAGTTGACCGCCAGTGAGCCACTTCAACCTACGGCGAATCAAGACATCATCGAATCAGCCAAAAATGAACTGGATGGTATTGAAGAGCTAGAAGTCAGTGACGAGGGTGTTATTACCTTTACTCAGCGTCTAAGAACGCCAGGAACCTACTGGATTCCAGCGAGAATTAAAGAACTCAGCTACGATATATCATGCGTACAGCTTAGTTACTTCATTGATAGAGGCATGGTTGTGAAGTCTGCCTTTCTAGGAGCTCGAGGACGTGTTGAATATTACGACATGGAACGCTGTATGAAAGACACACCATTTCAGTAATACAGGCATAAAAAAAGCTCCACCAAAGTGGAGCTTTTCGTATTCGTTCTTAGCAACTATGGGCGAGCTACAAAACCTACTGCTTCGTATGCTTTCTTAAGCGTTTCAGCCGCTCGTGCCGAGGCTTTCTCAGCGCCTTGCTGCATTACCTCGTCCATGTAAGCACGATCAGCGCGAATACGGTGATATTCTGCTTGAATTGGCTCAAGCATTGCTACAACTGCCTCACCAACATCTTTCTTAAATGAGCCATACATTTCTACGCCTTGGTACTTCGCTTCAATCTCTTCGAAGCTCATGCCTGTCGCCGCAGAGTACAGACCCATTAGGTTAGCAATGCCCGCCTTGTTCTCGATATCATGACGGATACTTGGTGGCGTTTCGGTATCGGTTTGCGCTTTGTTGATCTTCTTAAGGATCGACTTAGGCTCTTCCAGCAGCGTGATAACGTTCTTACGGTTGTCATCAGATTTAGACATCTTCTTCGTTGCGTCTTGAAGGCTCATTACACGCGCATTTACTGTCGGAATGTAAGGCTCTGGAACTTGGAAGATTGGCTGCTCTGGCGAGTAAATATTGTTGAAACGCGTTGCGATATCGCGCGCTAATTCTAGATGTTGCTTCTGGTCACTGCCTACAGGTACTTGGTGTGCACCGTAAAGCAAAATGTCAGCCGCCATCAACACCGGGTAGTCAAATAGACCGACGTTTACGTCATTCGCGTAACGTGCCGATTTGTCTTTAAACTGAGTCATACGGCTCAGCTCACCCATTTGAGTGTAGCAGTTAAGAAGCCAACCTAATTGAGCATGCTCTGGTACATGTGACTGAACAAATAGCGTGCTCTTCTTCGGGTCAACACCAACTGCCAGACAAATTGCCAGTGCGTCTAGAGTTGCTTCATGCAGCGCTTTAGGGTCCTGACGAACCGTAATCGCGTGAAGGTCTACCACACAATATTGGCAATCATAATCGTCTTGCATCTGCTGCCATTGACGTAGAGCACCCAAGTAGTTACCGATACTTAGTTCACCTGAAGGTTGAACACCACTCAATACAATGGGTTTGCTCATTAGAATGATTCCTTTGACTTCTTAATCTAATTAAATGAAAAAAACCGTGCAGTAATAGGTGCACGGTTTACTCAGTGTACTCATTAACGAGTATTTTGGAAGCTCTTTTGTAGCCGTTATGCAGAAACCGCTACAACGTCCAATAATTCTGCCAAACTGTCAGCGACGAAATCTGGATTTGATGCTGAAATAGGTTCACCGTGGTTGTAACCATATGTCAGACCAAATGAGGCACAGCCTGCATTCTTTGCTGCGAGAATGTCGTTTTTCGAGTCGCCAACCATCAGCATTTCACTTGGTTGGATTTGGTGCTTTTCCATTAGCCAGTTCAATGCTACTGGGTTTGGTTTTTTCTCTGGGAATGCATCACCGCCAAGGACATCAACGAAGTATTTTGCGATGTCGTGCTTTTCCAAAACGTCAGGCACAAACTTTGAAGGTTTGTTAGTCACCAACGCCATAACAAAGCCCGCTTTGTGCAGCTCTGCTAGTGTCTCTTTTACCGTTGGGTAAAGATGACTTAGCTTGTGACCGCTTTGCTCGTAGTAATCATCAAACAATACACGCGCTTTAGCACGAAGCTCTTCACTCAGCTCCGGGTTGATGGTCAGGCTTTGGCTTAATGAGCGACCAATAAGCACGTCTGCGCCGTTACCCACGTAATCACGAACTTGTTCTTCTGAAACCGATGGAAAGCCAAGCGCCTGTACTGCTTGGTCTGCCGCGACAGCTAGATCTGGCACGCTATCAAGCAAAGTGCCATCTAGATCGAAGGCGATGAATTTAATGTCTTGTTGAGTCATAACTTCCCTGAGGATTTTTATTTATAAATCGGTGAAAACGACAAAGGATGGCACCCCATCCTTTGTTTTTATCATTATGTCTGATTCGACAGTAACTGTTTGTTTCGTCGTCACTTTGCAGCAATACGCTGACGAACTGCCTCAAACAAACAGATGCCGGATGCCACAGATACGTTCAAGCTTGAAACGCTACCAGCCATTGGGATCTTAATCAAATCGTCGCAGGTTTCACGAGTAAGACGACGCATACCGTCACCTTCTGCTCCCATTACGATAGCAAGGGGTCCAGTCAGTTTGGCTTGGTAGATGTCGTGCGTTGCTTCACCCGCAGTACCAACAAACCAGATGCCTTTCTCTTGCAATGTACGCATAGTACGAGCCAAGTTAGTCACTCGGATCAATGGTACGACTTCAGCTGCACCACAAGCGACTTTACTTACCGTCGCATTCATTGGCGCAGAACGATCTTTCGGTACGATGATCGCCGCAGCACCTGCCGCATCTGCGTTACGTAAACACGCACCAAGATTGTGTGGATCGGTCACGCCGTCTAACACTAAGAGCAGTGGTGATTCGTGCTGCGCCAGGATGTCATCAATATCGTTCTCATTCAGCTGCTTCGCTGGTTTCACACGAGCGATGATGCCTTGGTGATTTGCACCGCGTGCTTTGTCATCCAAGGTTTTACGTGTCATCTGCTGAATAGAAACACCACAAACCTGAAGATCATTTAGGATTGGCATTAGGCGATCATCTTGACGACCTTTTAAAACGTACGCCTCGATAAAACGCTCTGGTTCGCGCTCCAATACCGCCTTCACTGCGTGAATGCCGTAGATAAATTCGTTACTCATTGTTTAACCTGTTGTTCTGGTCGTATTGCCTGCGCCAACCGAGTTTGAACTAAGTTGGCGCTTCAACCTACTGCGCTTCTTTTTTAGTGCGCTTGGTTTTCTTCGGCTTACTGTGCGGCTTCTTTTTACGTGCTTTTTTCACTTTAGGCTTCTCGTTGCCTTCGGCGTCACCACGTTTTGGGCCATTACGCTTACTCGTTGCGCCCGTTTCTTCTGGGCGTTTAGTTGGCTCTATCGCAGGAATTGCACGAGCCGCGCCACCTTCTTTCGATGAAGAGCGAGTCGCAGCGCGTTTTTTATCTTTCGCTTTGCGTTTTGCTTCCGCTGCGCGTTTCTTCGCAGTCTTACCTTCGCCGCGTAGCTTACGACTTGTTTCGACCAATTCAAAGTCAATTTGCTTGTCATCGAGGTTAACAGCCAGTACTTTTACTTTTACTGCATCACCTAAGCGGTAGATGTTACCGAAACTTTCACCAATAAGTCGTTGACCAATCGGGTCAAATTGATAGTAGTCGTTCGCAAGGGTAGAAATATGTACCAAACCATCGATGTGCAAATCCGTTAAACGTACAAAGAAGCCAAAGCTAGTGACATTAGCGATAACACCGTCTAGTTCGTCACCGACGTGGTCTTGCATATATTCACACTTCAGCCAATCCGCAACATCACGTGTTGCATCATCAGCACGGCGCTCTGTCATCGAACATTGTTCGCCGTAAAAATCCATGTCGTCAAACGAGTAATGATAGCCACCTGTTGGTGTCCAGCGATCTTGATTACGACCTTCTTCTTTAGCAATCAGATACTTGATTGCACGGTGAAGTAACAAGTCAGGGTAACGACGAATTGGCGACGTAAAGTGCGCATAGCGTTTCAATGCCAACCCAAAGTGCCCCGCGTTATCTGCGTTGTATACCGCTTGCTTCATTGAGCGTAGCAGCATGGTCTGAATCAACTCTTGATCTTGACGCCCGGAGATTTGACGTGCGAGATCAGCATAGTCCGTTGGTGAAGGCTCTAAACCACCTTTTAGCTCAAGACCAAGTTCACTTAAGAAGTCACGGAAACCTTGCAGGCGTAATTCACCTGGAGATTCGTGGATACGATAAAGCGCGGGCTCTTTCGCTTTTTCTACCAGCGATGCCGAAGCAATGTTGGCTAAAATCATACATTCTTCGATGATCTTATGCGCGTCATTACGAATAACTGGCTCAATACTTTCGATTTTACGTTCCGCATTGAAAATAAATTTGGTTTCAACGGTTTCAAATTCGATTGCACCGCGTTGATCTCGTGCTTCTTTCAGCACTTTGTACATCTTGTGCAACTCTTCTAGATGAGAAACAAGCGGCTGGTAGCGCTCACGTAGTTCTTCATCCCCTTCTAGAATCGCGCTCACTTTGCTATATGTGAGACGAGCGTGCGAGTTCATCACCGCCTCGTAATGCTTGTAACCAGACAGCTTACCTGTATCGGAAATGGTCATTTCGCACACCATACACAAGCGATCTACTTGCGGGTTAAGCGAACATAGGCCGTTCGATAGTACTTCTGGCAACATCGGCACAACTTGCGACGGGAAATATACTGAGTTACCACGATTGATCGCTTCTTTGTCCAACGCAGAGTCAGGACGAACGTAGTAACTGACGTCAGCAATCGCTACCCATAAACGCCAACCACCTTCTTTGTTCTTTTCACAATAAACGGCATCATCAAAGTCTCGTGCGTCTTCGCCGTCAATGGTCACTAGTGGTAAATCACGTAGATCCACACGACCAACTTTGGCTTCTTCTGGTACTTCTTCGCCCAAGTTTTCGATTTGTTTATCGACGGCTTCTGGCCACTCGTGAGGAATTTGGTGTGTACGAATCGCAATTTGTGTTTCCATACCTGGTGCCATATTTTCACCAAGGACTTCAACCACTTTACCCATCATGCCGCGTGAGCGTGAGCCACGATCAGTAATTTCAATTACGACTACGTTACCCATGCGTGCACCCGCTTTGTGCTCATTTGGGATCAGGATATCTTGGCTGATACGCGAGTCATCTGGGACAACATAGGAGTATCCATATTCAAGGAAGAAACGACCGACGATTTGATCATTACGCTCCTCTAGCACACGCACCAAACGTCCTTCACGGCGGCCGCGCTTGCTGTTGTCTGTAGGTTGCACTAAGACAAAATCACCGTGGATGATGTTCTTCATCTGATGGTGCGGTAACAGAATATCATCATCCTTGCCGACGCTGCCTTCTGGACGTACCCAACCATGGCCATCACGATGACCAATCACGTAACCTTTCACCATTTCAAGTTTTTCAGGCAATGCATAGCACTGACGGCGGGTAAACACCAGTTGGCCATCTCGCTCCATCGCACGTAGCCGACGACGCAACCCTTCGTATTGCTCTTCGCCCTCAAGCTTTAGTGCCTCAAACAAGTCGTTACGATTCATTGGAACGCCCGCTTGCTCTAGAAACTCGATGATAAACTCTCGGCTTGGAATTGGATTTTCGTAATTTTTGGATTCACGATCTGCAAAAGGATCGTTTGGAATATTGTCTGACATAGGCACGCCTATCTAGCAAGGAAGGTATATGGCTAGTATATCTGAGTCTCTCGATAAGCTACAGAATTGCTTTGAAAAAAGAATGATCGAGATCGACTCTAGGCATGCAAATGAGTTAAGGACGAGCCAGCAAGATCAAAAGTTCAGAATTGTCACTGAGCAAGGATTCAATCGTGCAGTTATCCAACTCCGCCAGAAAGGCACTTTTTGCTTTCGCCAATTTATCTTTGAGGCGGCAAGCAGGGGTAATATGACAAAAATCCACACCACAGTTGACTAAATCTAACGGCTCTAAATCGCGCACAACACCACCGACTGTGATTTCAGATGCTGGCTTCATCAGCCGGATACCACCGTTTTTTCCGCGCACGGTATGGACATAACCCAACTGTCCTAACCGATTGATAACTTTAACCATATGGTTGCGCGACACACCAAATAAATCCGTCACTTCGGTAATGCTGGTTAACTCATCTTCCGGCAACGAAGCCAAGAAAATTAAGGTTCTCAACGCATAATCAGTGAAACTAGTTAACTGCATATTATCTCCCAAAGTGCGACTCAATAACCCGCTGGTGATGCTAAAACCCCAAACTTGAGCTATCGATAAAAGTGTAAATCTTTTCTTGATCGAAAGATACATTTGAGATACAACTTTAAACATGCATTATAAATACAACTTAAAGTAGGAAGCCCTTATGCTCAGCAATCAAACTATCGAGATCGTCAAAGCGACCGCACCACTCATCGCCGAAACAGGACCAAAACTGACCGCGCACTTTTACGAGCGTATGTTTACTCATAACCCTGAGTTGAAAGATATTTTTAACATGAGTAACCAGCGTAACGGCGATCAGCGTGAAGCATTATTCAACGCTATCTGTGCCTATGCTGCCAATATTGAAAATTTGCCAGCTCTGCTTGGCGCAGTAGAGAAAATTGCGCATAAGCACACGAGCTTTTTGATCACAGAAGATCAGTACCAAATCGTTGGTAAGCATTTACTTGCGACAATCGATGAGCTTTTTAATCCAGGTCAAGAGGTTTTGGATGCTTGGGCTGAGGCTTACGGCGTACTTGCGAATGTATTTATTCAGCGCGAAGAACAAATTTACCAACAAAATGAAGCTTTGGAAGGCGGCTGGCGCGGTCTACGCGAATTTGAATTAGTCGATAAAAAGATTGAGAGCGAACACATTTGCAGCTTTGTATTCAAGCCAACCGATGGTCAAAAAGTGGCGCCGTATAAACCGGGACAATACCTTGGCATCTACATCAACAGTGACCAGTTAGAAAACCAAGAAATTCGCCAATATAGTCTGTCTTCTGCGGTCCAAGAGAACACTTACCGTATCTCGGTAAAACGTGAAGAAGGCGGAAAAGTGTCGAACTACCTGCACGATAGCCTGAACATTGGCGAAAAAGTGCAGCTTGCGGCCCCTGCCGGTGACTTCTTTATGGATGCCGAACCACAAACACCCGTTGTTCTAATATCTGCTGGTGTGGGACTTACTCCAACGCTGTCAATGCTAGAAAGTCTCTCAGCACATCAAGCACCTGTAACCTGGGTTCATGCAACCGAAAATGGCCAACAGCATGCTTTCAAGCAACACGTAAACCAACTCGTTGCAGAAAAAGAAAATATGAACGCGCTCATTTGGTATAACCAACCAACGGCAGAAGACAAACTAGGTGAAGACTTCCACTTCACGGGCTTTGTCAATCTGTATGAAATTGAAGCTGCATTAAAGCAAGATAACGTGCAGGTGTACTTCTGTGGCCCTGTAGGATTTATGCAGCACATAGCGAAACAGCTATTAGAACTTGGCGTACCAGAAGAGCAATTCCATTACGAATGCTTCGGTCCACACAAAGTGGTTTAAGCGCTATCAGCTATCGGGAAAACAACAAAGCCCACGTGACGTGGGCTTTGTTGTATGAAGTTGTTTGCAATATTGAAGCGTTACCAAAAGGTGTCTCGCCGTTTAGCTCGAGCAATAACGTTTTGTGGCATGCGCTGTTCAAGGCCGTTTCTCAATACAGTTATGCGCTTATGCTGCCGCTTATCTGCTGTGACAGAGTTATATAACCAACGATACGCATCTTCGTAATCGAGTGGACTGCCATAATCACGTAAAAGCAACTCGGCCAGATGAATACGCGCGTTTAGGTTTCCCATTGACGCAGCTTCTCGCAAATATGGAATTGCACGTTCTTTATCTTGCTGTACTAAAGTGCCACGCGAATAGTATCGGCCAATCTGCTCTAGTGCAGCAGGTAACCCCTGATGCGCTGCATTTTCGATGTAGTAAAGACCCAGTTCGACATCTTGCTCGACACACACACCCCAAGCTAACATATCTCCGTATAGAAACTCATAAGCGGGTAAGTTAATTCGAGTCGCACGAGCTACGATATCCTCCACCAGCTGGCAGTTATCAGCGCGCACACGTTGTAAGTGCTTATTTTGCTCAATAAGCTTTATCAGCTCTGCTTCGGTATAGATCGGAACTGGTGCCCCCACATCAGCAACATTGGCTTTCACTGTGGTAGCAACCAAGGTCAACAACAGTGAAGCAGCCACTGTTCGTAACTTCATAAACGTACCCTTAAGGTATCTAAGAAACCAAAGATCGGTGAAGGATCTCCTCTGCTTGATAACCTTATCGGCAAAAAACAGCTAAGCTTTAGACAATTTTTGCCTCTGATTTAGGCTCAGCGGCAAAAGCTTGCCATATGAAAGTCACGCTGTTTTTGTTCGGATACAAAAAAGCCGACCAGAAGGTCGGCTTTTGCAATCTTTAACGGCTATCAATTAAGCTTCGAATGGGTGAACTTTGATGATAGTTTCGTTACGGTCAGGACCTGTAGAGATGATGTCTACTGGAACGCCAGTTAGCTCTTCAATACGCTTGATGTAGTTAAGAGCGGCTTGTGGTAGAGCATCTAGTGACTTAGCACCAAATGTGTTCTCAGACCAACCAGGCATTGTTTCGTAGATTGGCGTTGCTTTTTCGAATGCTTCAGCAGCCATCGGAGAAACTTCTAGCACAGAGCCATCTTCCATCTTGTAACCAGTACAGATTTTTAGCTCTTCTAGACCATCTAGTACGTCTAGTTTAGTTAGACAGAAACCAGATACAGAGTTGATTTGGATTGCACGACGCATAGCAACAGCATCGAACCAACCTGTACGACGTAGACGACCAGTTGTCGCACCGAACTCGTGGCCAACTTCACCTAAGTGCTTACCAATTGGATCTTGCTTATCTAAACCGTCGTATAGTTCAGTCGGGAATGGACCAGCACCAACGCGAGTACAGTACGCTTTTGCGATACCCAAGATGTAACCGATGTGACGAGGACCGAAACCAGAACCTGCAGCAACACCACCAGCAGTCGTGTTAGAAGACGTTACGTACGGGTAAGTACCGTGGTCGATATCAAGTAGTGTACCTTGTGCACCTTCGAACATGATCTTGTCGCCGCGCTTACGTGCTGCGTCTAGTTCGTCAGTTACGTCGATAACCATTGACGTTAGTAGTTCAGCGTAGCCTTTCGCTTGCTCAAGTACTTCTTCGTAGCTCACTGGCTCCGCTTTGTAGAAGTTAACTAGTTGGAAGTTATGGAACTCCATGACTTCTTTTAGCTTCTCTGCGAAAGTCGCCATATCGAATAGGTCGCCAACGCGTAGACCGCGACGAGCAACTTTATCTTCGTATGCTGGACCGATACCACGACCAGTAGTACCGATAGCTTTTTTACCGCGAGCGATTTCGCGAGCTTGGTCCATTGCAACGTGGTAAGGAAGAATTAGCGGACATGCTTCAGAAATGAAAAGACGCTCGCGTACTGGAATACCGCGCTCTTCAAGAGGCTTCATTTCTTTAAGTAGAGCTTCAGGTGATAGTACAACACCGTTACCGATAACACATTTTACGTTATCGCGAAGGATACCTGATGGAATTAAGTGAAGAACGGTTTTTTCACCGTCAATTACGAGAGTGTGACCTGCGTTGTGACCGCCTTGGTAGCGTACCACGTATTTTGCATCTTCAGTTAAAAGGTCTACGATTTTACCTTTACCTTCGTCACCCCATTGGGTGCCTAGAACGACTACGTTATTTCCCATCTTTCCAAGTCTGATTGCTAGTTAAAAATGGATTCTAGCACCGAATC
>NZ_JAWOVM010000083.1:0-16151 GCF_033339895.1 Vibrio sp. 1751 | reverse complement strand
TTTGTAATCTCAACATTTAAGGAAGACCAAGATGAAACCGGAAAAAGTAGCAGTAGTCACTGGTGCGGCTCGTGGTATTGGCCAAGCGATTTGTGAGCAATTACTGGAGGATGGATTCCACGTAATCGGGCTAGACATATCGCCCGTGGAATGGAGCCAGTCGGCGCAGCTAAGCAGTTATCAAGTCAACTTGTGTGATGCCGAAGCTGTCAGTGAAGTGGTAGAAAGTGTTGTAGAGCAGCACGGAAGAATCGATGCTCTGGTTAACAACGCGGGCATCACTCGAGATGCACTGTTGCCAGACATGTTAGAGCAAGACTGGGACAGCGTGATCGACGTGAACCTAAAAGCGGTGTTCTTACTCACCCAACGTGTTGCTCCTGTCATGCTAGAGCAGGATGCAGGTAGTATTGTCAGCATTTCTTCTATAGTGGGAACGGATGGTAACATCGGCCAGAGCAACTATGGCGCAAGTAAAGGCGGCGTCATCTCAATGAGCAAAGGCTGGGCGAAAGAACTGTCAAGAAAGGGTGCACAGATACGCGTTAATTGTGTCGCGCCAGGCTTTATCGCCACCGACATGACCAAGAACCTGCCAGAGAAAGTCATTCAAATGATGGAAGGCAAAACCCCATTAGGGCGCA
This sequence comes from Vibrio sp. 1751, assembly GCF_033339895.1. Taxonomy (NCBI): domain Bacteria; kingdom Pseudomonadati; phylum Pseudomonadota; class Gammaproteobacteria; order Vibrionales; family Vibrionaceae; genus Vibrio; species Vibrio sp. 1751. The sequence goes on along the minus strand of NZ_JAWOVM010000083.1, from coordinate 15,507 downwards.
TGGGCTCAGTTCAAGATATTGCCAATGGCGTCTCTTTCCTAACCTCAGACAAGAGCGCCTACATCACAGGCCAAGTGCTCAAGATTGACGGTGGGTTGGTATTATAGCTCGTTAATCAAAAACTAAATTAAAAATGCCTTTTACTTATGTAAAGGGCTTTTTTGTTTGAGGAATGTTATTCGGGCTTTTGACACTTTCACTTTATTCGTTTCGCACTGCCGGACTTGTATGATTAAGTATAGAGTGAGTACACATAATTCACTTTTACATCGTTCTCTGTTATTAACCTAGATATGTAGCTAATCAAAAATTTTAACTTCGAAATAGAATAGCTGTTGAGGTATTAAAGTATGATTTTGTTGCCCATGGTATTAATTTAAATGATAATGCCAAGAAATAATTAACTTTGAATACTCACTATGTACTTAAAAACTGTACTGTTTAGCGCGTCAACTCTTCTTATTTTGGGTTGTAACTCCGAATCAACTAACCCATCTACTGAAGAAAGCGGATGGATAGTTGTAAGCTCTCACTCCGAGCCAAGAAAGCATCAGGTAATTTACGAAAAACATAGCAGGAAAGGTCTAAGTCTTGCCACTAACGTTCCGGATCTTGACCTGCCTTTAACTTACCAACTGGCGAACCAAATTATTGAGGTCAAAGAAGAGCTTACATTTGGTGAAAATATTGACGGGAATCGCCTAACTTGGAAAGCTATTGGCAATTCTAAACTTAGAGAAAATCAAGTCCACTACGGAGTTAATAAAGATTACTCAGCTTCTAATGAAGGTATTGCTATCGGTTATGTTAACTTTGAGTCGAGGTTTGAGGCTGAAGGACAGCTTGGAATCGAAAAGTTAGTAATTGCGATGTATAACGATGTCAAGAGTGTCGAATTTTACTCTGGATGGGATAGTTCTAAAATATCTTGTTACCAAAATACGTTTGATGAAGACTTAGCTTGTTACGGTGAAATTTTAATTAACGACGATATAGTTCATGTTTTTGATAAATATCTGTCGTATGAATATGTAAACATGGTTTACGACACCGTTATGTCCAAAGGTCGAGAAGATATAATTGAGGCAGATTTTCAACATCAAATTAAATACTTACTAGTTGAAGAGAATAACGTTGAGATGCATTAGCTTGATTACTTTTTGGTAATGAGTGGCTTTTCGAAGCCGAAGTGACCATGAGCAAGATTATTAGATTTTACAAAACTCATTTATGTTCAAAAAATGAGTTTTGTAGATATTAAAATGCATGGAGCCAAATGCTCTCACTGATTCTATGAAGTTTTTTGTGCGCTCTAACCACAAGACAATCTATAAAAGACGTTGAGCCAACGTCTTTGCCACAATGCCACCTGTTAATAAGGCTTTCAATGCCTCTTTCTCATTACTATTCAAATGTGCGCTGGTTAATGATTTTTCTGTAAGTAACACAATTGAACGTGATAGAAGTAACAAAATTACCTCTTTGCGGTAACGTTCCCGAAAAGTTTATATATTATCGCCCTCATTGATATAAGTAGTAGAGACGCTCTGAGTACGAGCGCTCTGAAATTCAGGCTTTAGATGGACATTTAAAGTCACCATAAGTTTGCGATTTTTCTTGGGAACGTTTGCAATATGCCTAAGTATAAATTTACGTGAGACTATGGAAATGAAACTACACACTTTGACGATGGCAGTAGCGCTTGGACTGGTTACTGCACCTGTATTCGCAGCAACAGATGTTGACGCTCTTGAAAAGCGAATTAATGAATTAGAACAGAGACTTGAACAGACAGAAAAAGCATCCACAGAAGCAAATGAGAAAGCCTCAAGCTTTGAGTTTCACGGCTACGCTCGTTCCGGGCTACTGATTAATGACGATCTGAATGGTGCAGTGGGTACTGGTCCTTACATGACGGCAGCTGGTGCTATTGGCGCTCCAGTTGGGCGATTAGGGGTAGAGGATGATCACTATGTGGAAGCAAACCTTATTCACAAACGTTTTGCAGATGATGGTTCCAGCGCATTGTTCCGAATCATGTTGGCAGATAGTACGGAAACCAATAACGAATGGACGGCGAGCGAGAGTCAATTAAACGTTCGTCAGGTATATGCTGAGCTAAACAAGTTGAGTATGTTCTCTGAATCAAGAGCTTTTGCTGACGCGACGTTTTGGGCTGGTAAACGATTTGATCGTGATAACTTTGACATTCACTTCTTTGACTCGGATATTGTTTTCTTATCTGGCACTGGTGCTGGTGTGTATGACGTCCAAATGAGCGAATCATGGAAAGCAAACTTCTCGATCTATGGTCGTGATTTTGGTGAGATTGATAGCTCGTCAACGGATGTTGAAAACTATATCGCGACAATGAACAACCGCTTCGGTAATTGGCAATTGATGCTGAGCGGCATGACGTCAGCTGATAACAATGATCGCGTAGAAGGAGCAGCGGACAAAGGTTTACATGCGATGTTTGCTTACCATGGCGATACCTTCTTTGGCATGAGTGAAGGCTTCTCTAAAACCGGTATTTTGATGGGTGATGGACTGGGTGCGGAACTTAAAGGCATCGGTTCAAACGGAGATTTGTTAGAAGACGCAAAAGCCGTACGCTTGTTCAGCTATGGTGTAACACGCATCGGCGACAACTGGCGTGTAGCACCTGCGTTGCTAGCAGAACACAGCCAAGATCGCTTTGCTAAAAATGATGAATTTACGTGGGCATCGTTCAACATCCGCTTAGCGCAAGAGTTTACGCAGAACTTTGAGATGGTTTATGAAGGCTCATACCAATACATGGACCTAGACAATGCGATTGATAAAGCAAGTGGCAGTTTTTACAAAGCGACAATCGCACCAACGCTTAAGATGTCTACCGCTGCAGGTTTCTTTGACCGTCCGGAGCTACGTTTTGCAGTTAGCTACGTTGATTGGAGCGAAGACTTGAATGGCTACTCGATTAGCCAGGATGCGGGTGCTGCAACGATGGGTGATGGTGGTGAAGTTCTGTTTGCACTGCAAATGGAAACTTGGTTCTAAAGGGATCTAACCGACAAAGAGTAATAAGAAAAGCGCCAACTGATTTCAGTTGGCGCTTTTTCATTAACAGGACTGACGCTCAATTGTTTTGAAGGTTAGTACCATCTTACTCATTTCAAAACTTCTGTTGGCAATTCTATCTAGTAGCAGTTTCGCACCATTTTCACCCGCTTTATCAAATGCATAGTTAAATGTTGATAAGGTTGGGGTACACACTGATGCGAGCTCATCATCACCAACTCCTAGCACTAAAACGTCTTTACCCGGTGTTAACCCGAGCTCTTGAATCGCTCTCATCGCACCGATAGCAATACGGTCTGTCGCACAGAACAAGCCATCTAGCTTAGGGTTCTTTGTTAAGTGTTGTTTTGCCAATGAATAGCCAGAATCGATGGTAAAGTCACCACGAGCATGGAAGGCGATCTCAAAACCATGGTGTTGCAGCGCTTGAACAAATCCTTCAGAGCGTTGCTTATCTACCGCGATATCGTCACCTTGCACGCCAATAAAACCCATGGTTTGGCAACCTTTTGCAACCAGTCTATTTCCCGCTTCAAACCCTACTCGTGCGTCATCATGAATGATGCTTGGAATATTAAACATGGAACCATCTTGACCGACGAGCACAACTGGAACGGCTGAGTTTTGAATTGCTTTTACCAGCTTGGAATCGAGGTGGGTGGCGTAAAGAATGATCCCTTCAACCCGTTTTTGGTTAAAGATCTGAATGTATTCCAGTTCTTTTTCGTGGGCTTGGTGAGTGCTAGCAAGTAAGACATGTTTCCCTGCTTTTTCAAGGACATCGGTTAATCCATCGACACCTTGGGATGTGGCATGAGAGGAAACCCGAGGAACAATGACACCAACCAGATTGGTCTTTTGAGATTTTAGATCTTTAGCGACTTGGTTTGGCACATAGCCACACTCCGCTACTGCTTGGCGGACTTTCAGTTTTGTCGCTTCTTTTACGCCATATTCATCGTTTATAACCCGTGACACTGTTGATTTTGATACGCCAGCCAGACGGGCGACATCATGCAGACTCGCCATTGTTCCTATCCATTCTGTTTTTCGTTTTTGGGATTGTTTGCAAAGAGAAGATGAAAAGCTCTTTGATAAGTAGCGATTCTAACCTCCTATACTGCTCTTAGGGAGAGAATTTGACGATCATTCTCACATTCTCTCTGCTTTATCTTTGATCATTTGGTTTTATTGAGCAAAAATCTGTTTTGCAAACGTTCCCGAAAATTTCGCAAGCTCAGATAATAATCCAATGGGGTATGAAATGAATTATCCGGCAGTAGCAAAAGAGTTGTTAACTCTATTAGGTGGTAAAAGCAACATCACCGCACTTGCGCATTGTGCGACACGCTTACGCCTTGCCGTTGCAGATGAGCAAAAAATAGATGAACAAGCGATTGATAGCCTTGAAGGAGTAAAAGGGCAGTTCAAAGTTGCGGGTCAGTACCAAATCATTTTTGGATCTGGCATCGTAAACCAAGTTTATGCAGAAATGGCGAAGTTGACGGGGATGAGTGAAATGTCCACCAACGACGTTGCGTCTGCTGGCGCAGAGAAACAAAACATTGTTCAGCGCGCGGTGAAAGGGCTGTCTGATATTTTCGTTCCAATCATTCCAGCAATCGTCGCTGGTGGTTTGTTGATGGGTATCTATAACCTATTGACTGCTCAAGGCTTGTTCATTGATGGCAAATCTTTGATTGATGCCAACCCAGGACTGACAGACTTGGCGAACATGATCAACACGTTTGCGAACGCGCCGTTTGTTTACCTGCCTATTCTGCTGGCATTTTCAGCCAGTAAGAAGTTTGGCGGTAACCCATATTTAGGGGCGGCGCTAGGTATGTTGATGGTTCACCCTGACTTGCTGAATGGTTGGGGATTCGGCGGCGCATCTGTGTCTGGCAACATTCCGGTTTGGAATATTCTTGGCTTTGAAATCCAAAAAGTGGGCTACCAAGGTTCGGTGTTACCGGTTTTGGTATCGGCATTCATTCTTGCGAAGGTTGAGCTAGGCTTACGTAAAGTCATACCTTCTGTTTTAGACAACCTTTTAACGCCATTACTGGCGATTTTCATAGCGGGTTTGCTGACGTTTACTGTCGTCGGTCCGTTCACGCGTGATATTGGTTTCCTATTGGGTGATGGTCTGAACTGGCTATACAACACTGCTGGCTTTGTTGGTGGTGCGGTATTTGGTCTTATTTATGCTCCGTTTGTTATTACTGGTATGCATCACAGCTTCATTGCGATTGAAACTCAACTTCTTGCGGATATTGCGACGACGGGCGGCACCTTTATCTTTCCTATTGCGGCGATGTCTAACGTTTCTCAAGGAGCGGCAGCGTTGGCGGTGGGCGTGATGAGCAAAGATAAGAAGATGAAAGGTATTGCGATTCCATCTGGTGTTACGGGTTTGCTAGGTATTACAGAACCGGCTATGTTTGGTGTTAACTTAAAACTACGTTACCCATTTATTGCGGCAGTTTGCGCTGCGGCGTTATCAAGTGCGTTCATCACAATGTTTAATGTGAAAGCTCAGGCATTGGGCGCAGCTGGTCTTCCAGGCATCATTTCCATTACGCCAGAGAAGATTGGGTACTACATCGCGGGTATGGTGATCGCGTTCTTGACCGCATTTGTTCTCACCATTGTTCTTGGTATGCGTGACCGCGCTAAAGTCGGTAGAAAAGCAGCGGCTTAATCTGAACTCCTTAGGGGTGGAGTCCCCCAAAATCCACTTCTTTTCCTAAATGTTTGGGGTGCTAGCCAAGCACTAATGGCTTGGCTAGCCTTTTTCAATTTTTACTTGGTAGTGAAGGTGTTCAACACGTTGGACTATCAGGGCTTTAATTTCAAGGTAAGCAAGATGAATCAAGTGTGGGTAACTGGTGATGCTGTTGTCGATCTAATACCGGAATCTGAGACTTCTTTACTCAAATGTCCCGGTGGTGCACCAGCGAATGTCGCCGTAGCTATTGCTCGTCTATCTGGTAAGAGTGCGTTTTTTGGACGTGTAGGTGATGACCCATTTGGTCGCTTCATGCAATCAACGCTCGATCAAGAGGGCGTGAGCACGGAGTTTCTCGTTAAAGATCCTGAGCAAAGAACATCAACAGTGGTGGTGGATTTAGACGAGCAAGGTGAGCGCAGCTTTACGTTTATGGTAAAACCGAGCGCTGATCAGTTTATGTCTGTTGAAGACATCCCTAACTTTAAGCAAGGTGATTGGCTGCATGTCTGCTCGATTTCACTGGCAAATGAGCCAAGTCGAAGCAGCACATTTGAGGCGATCAAAAGAGCAAAAGCCGCTGGTGGTTTCATTAGCTTTGACCCTAATTTGCGTGATGAAGTGTGGCAAGATCAATCAGAAATCCAAGCTGTCGTGATGAAGGCTGTAGCGATGGCCGATGTGGTTAAGTTCTCTGAAGAAGAGCTTTTGTTCTTAACTGACTCAACATCGATGGCGCAAGGTTTACAACAAATAGCCTCTTTGAATATTGCTTTGGTCTTGGTGACACAAGGTGCGAAAGGTGTTTGGCGCGTCTTTGAAAGTCAGAGTGAACTGATCACAGGTCAAGTCGTTAGTCCGATTGATACCACAGGTGCGGGTGATGCTTTTGTCGGAGGGCTACTGGCATGCCTGTCTAGGTATGACGATTGGAAAAATCATCCTGTTGTTAGCTCTGCGATTCAATGGGCAAATGGCTGTGGTGCATTAGCGACGACGAAAAAAGGCGCAATGACCGCGCTTCCGACCCAGACAGAATTGCTGCAATTTATTGGGCAATGATCTCCAGATCCAATTTCAGTTGAGAAAAATTATGAGCTTAAACAACCGTTGGACTGTAGAGCAAAGATATCGCCGACTTGAGCAAATCCCTCAGTGTGATATCGAAGAAATGACACTTTCACGTCAGCAAGATAAAGGCTTTCCTAGTTTTCATATCGCCCCTAGATTTGGGCTGTTAAATGACCCAAATGGGTTGTGCTATTTCAATGGTGAGCACCACATCTTTTACCAGTGGACGCCTGTGGGACCAGTCCATGGAATGAAGTATTGGTACCACCTTTCTACTAAAGACTTCATCCATTTTACTGATCATGGTGTGGGTCTTCATCCCGACCAAGACTACGATTCACATGGTGTCTATTCGGGCGGTGCTTTGGTGGAAAACAACAAGGCTTTGCTGTTTTTTACTGGTAATAAGCGTGACCAAAACTGGAATCGAATTCCAGCACAGTGCTTTGCCACCATGGATTCAGATGGCAACATTGAAAAGCATGGTGTGGTCATTGAGAACGAACATTACACGGAGCACTTTCGTGATCCAAAAGTTTGGAAGAAAGGCGACGACTATTTGATGGTGGTGGGTGCTCAAACCAAAACTGAGCATGGTTCAATGGCGCTCTATCAAAGCAAAGATTTGAAAACGTGGCAGCATAAAGGTCCTATCAAGACCAAGTTTTCTGACCTTGGGTACATGTGGGAGTGTCCTGATTTCTTTGAGATTAATGGTCAATCGGTGATGCTGTTTTCTCCACAGGGCGTGAGCAGTAATAATCCTTATGATTTCAAAAACATCTATTCTGTTGCGTATATCGTGGGTGATCAGTTGAACCTAGAGTCGATGATTTTAGAAAACCACCAAGATATTTTGCAGCCAGATTATGGGTTTGATTTCTACGCCCCACAAACCTATTTAGATGAGAATGGGCGTCGCATTCTTATTGCATGGATAGGGTTGCCAGAAATCGACACACCATCGGTCACACACCAGTGGGCAGGAATGTTGTCTCTTCCTAGAGAACTAACGTTGAAAGATGGTTTTCTTGTTCAAGCTCCGCTCCCTGAGCTGAAGAGTTTAAGAAAAGAAGAGGTGGTCTTTGCACAATCCCATACACTGGAAAGCACAAGTTGTTTGATCCAATTAGACCTTGAGGGCGATGGCTTTGAACTTGAGCTGAGTAACCTCAAAGGTGACAACATCGTCTTTAGTGCGACAGAGCACGAGTTTATGCTGGACCGTCGTCACATGTCTCATTTGTACGCAGAAGAATTTGGTAGCATTCGAAAAGCACCAAGATTGGACGCTAAGCAGACGATTGATATATATATCGACAATTCTGTCATCGAGATTTTCATTAATGGTGGCAAACACACGATGACCAGTCGTTTCTTTATTGATGACCTTAGTAAAGTAACGTTGATAGGGTTGGAACAAGCAAGGCTTTTCCCTTTGAAAGGTATAACTGGTTTGTTTGAATCAGCTAAGTAACGGTTTCGAATACATTAAAACGCCCTTCATTGATTTAGTGAAGGGCGTTTTTCTTTCTAACTATCTAACTTAACTGCCTATCACGCACGTAAGTTGTTTGAACTAAGGTATCCAGAACAACTTCATTCTTGGTGACTTTGAAGTTTAGCGGTTGTTCTAAATCCCCAAATAGAGGTGCGCCGCCGCCAAGTAGGATAGGGAAGCGCGTGATCACCATTTCATCGATAAGATCTTCTTTCAGGAAGTTCTGAATCGTCACTCCGCCGTCGATGTAAAGATCGTTAAAGCCTTTTGCGTTTAGCTCCGCAAGCACATCTTTTTGCTCGCCTTTTACTAGAAAGACTTTGTCTTCGTAGCCTTGTGGCACTTCTGTCATGGTATTGCTGAGTACAAACACAGGTTTGCTGTATGGCCAATCGCAATCAAAGCTCAGTACGACATCTAGGGTGTTGCGCCCCATTACCAAGCCATCAATACGCTCCATCAGTGAGAAGAAACCAGTATCAATGTTGTCTGGATTTGGTACTGAATGTAGCCAGTCGAGTTTGCCCTGCTTATCTGCGATGTAACCGTCCAGACTGGTTGCAATAAATACGATATTTGCCATGAGTACCTCATCAAAATGGTGATGCTTGAGCCAAGCTAAAGTATGGTTTAAAATTAATTCTACAATGTAGAATAAGTATGAGTTTATCGAGAAGATCAAATGTCTGTCAACGAAAAGAAACGCGGGAGACCAGCCGCTAAGCAGTCGCAGTTAAGCGCAGAAAGCATCCTAGATACAGCTAAGTCATTGATGAAAAAGGATAGCAAGGTACCAAGTATTCGCTCGTTAGCGACGCAATTAAATGTGGATCCTATGGCGATCTATTACTACTTCAAAAACAAGAATGCGTTGCTTGAAGCGTTGACCACATCGCTGGTGGAGGAAATTTATCAACCGAAAGTGAATGAAGATTGGCAAGGCGAACTCAAAAATTTGTGTATTAGCTACATTGAACTGCTGCGTGAGTACAACGGGTTATTGCAAACCATGCTGAGCATGACATCGTATGGCCCTGCTCAAGTGTTTACCGAGCGCTATCAAATCATTGTTCAGCCTTTGGCACTGTCTCCGCAAGTGGAGAAAGACAGTTTGGATCTATTGGCAGATTACCTACACGGGTTCGCTTTCTCGATCAGTTGTTGCCACGATACGAGTTTGATTCAGACGGAGATGATGGATGGGCCGTTGAATCTGATCTGTTCTTCGTTATTGGCATCTCGAACCTAGTTCACATTATCGCGACGTTTTTACTTATAGCGTGAAAGAAAATCCCATAACCAAAGGTTCTAACTAAAAGAGATTGCAGGACTTTTATTTAGCGAATTCGACCTAATATCTTGAGTATGCCTAATCGCAGTTGGCGAAGAGGTGATGTTAATAATGCTTGCTGGCGCGTAAGACCCGTCAGTTTGAAGATGCATTCAAACACAATAAGGGAAAACAATGGCTAACGAATACATTCCACCAAAAGTTTGGACAAACGATAATGAAAACGGCGGTCAGTGGGCGAGCATCAACCGTCCGGATTCTGGCGCACGTCATGAGCAAGAGCTTCCAGTTGGTGAGCACCCATTCCAACTTTACTCAATGGGTACCCCAAATGGTCAGAAAGTGACGATCATGTTTGAAGAGCTTTTGGCGGCTGGCGTAACGGCAGCAGAATACGATGCATACCTGATTAAGATTGGCGATGGCGACCAGTTTGGCTCTGGCTTTGTGGCTGTTAACCCAAACTCTAAAATTCCGGCATTGGTTGACCGTTCGGGTTCTGAGCCAGTGAACGTGTTTGAATCTGGCAACATCTTGTTTTATCTAGCAGAGAAGTTTGATCATTTCTTACCAAAAGAAGGCGCTAAGCGTGCTGAGGTAATGAACTGGTTATTCTGGCTGCAAGGTTCTGCGCCATATCTAGGCGGTGGTTTTGGTCACTTCTACGCGTACGCACCAGAGAAGTTCGAGTACCCAATCAACCGCTTTACAATGGAAGCAAAACGTCAGTTAGATGTATTAGACAAGCGTCTTGCGAACAATGAATTCCTAGGTGGCGATGAGTACAGCATCGCTGATATCGCAACATGGCCATGGTACGGCAACCTTGTGTTGGGTCGTGCTTACGATGCGGCTGAATTCTTAGACGTAGAAAGCTACAAAAACGTTGTGCGTTGGGCAAAAGTAATTGATGAGCGTGAAGCGGTAAAACGTGGTCGAATTGTGAACCGTTCATGGGGTGAAGAATGGGAGCAGTTACCTGAGCGCCACAGCGCAGAAGATATTGATAAAGTATTGAAACTTAAACCATAAGCAATCTTGGCCTAGCTACGTCAAATGAGTTTAGTTTTATCTATGCTTATACAGTGACCTTAATCAAATCTATAGCGCACCATATACGGTGCGCTATTTTTATTCTCATTTAGTCTCGAAATGCTAATTTATATCACCTCTTGAAGAGCATTTAGTTCGTAGATGAATCTTTAATGTATTTATATATTATGATGCAAAACAAAGCTCATATTTCCATGTTAAATATGGACTGGTCATACTGCTTTCTAATAATTAAATTATTTAAAAATTATAAACTGATTTTATATCCATTATAAATAAAATTAATGATAATTAATATTTGACATAACCTCTAAATTTATGTGGAATATGCGAGTTGATTTGTTTTGAAGAAATAAAATTAATTTCTAGTACTTTTATTTAAGACAAGCTTAGCTTTTAGCGATGTTTAATTATTAATGCTTATATCATGAAAGAGGATATGTATGATGTCGTCGTTTGAGTCGTACTGGGTTGGGATACGTCAAAGAATAGCCGAACAAACCGAAGGTAACCGCAGTTTAAAGTCTCTAGTCATTAAAAAGCAGCGTGTGAACTTAAATAACAGTGGGTTATCCTTTCGCGCTAAGTCCGGATGCCTTATTCCTCACTGTTATACCAAGTTCTCTGATGAGATAAACCTAAAAACATCGAAAAAATCGTCTCTTAGTTTTAAGAAAGGAAAGCTGTATTTTTCTCCGATTTAATAATAAATGAAATTTACATAAATTATAATATTAGGTTTTTAAATTTATCGATAATTAATTACAATTTTATGATGCGTTTTCAATATGTTCTCTTGGTAAGTAATTAACTGGACTTATTGTTGGTTGTTTTTGTTGTTTCCTATTTAGATATGGATAAAAGCTCAACTACTTTTCCTATACCAACTTACTCCCTGAATTGACTTGCGCGCTTTTTCTCTCCTCTCAAAAAAACATAGCGTTACGGAATTATTTTCGCTCCTGTTTCATTCTTCAAGACGAAAGCTCTACCTACCTCTCATTATTTTCGACAAACATTGAGTAAAAGTAACCAATCGTAACAAGGTGGCTGTAACTGAGCGCCGTTTCAATATACTCGTTTTTTAACTAGGTAATCCCGCGCTTTGAATTCATTCGGGTACCGTTTGTAAGCCTTAAATGCTACTAAGATAAGATGTCATGATGAGAAAAAGTACTATATTACACACAGTGTTAATTACAGGGTTCGCTGCTGTATCCTCGTTGGCTTATGCTGCGCCTTCAGTTGTGCCAAATGCGCCGGAACTCAGTTCTCGTGGTTATGTTTTGATGGACTTCCATACGGGGAAAGTACTGGTTGAACGTGATGCCCACAAACGTTTAAACCCCGCGAGTTTAACGAAGTTGATGACTGCTTATGTAGCTGGTCAAGAAATTAATACAGGCAATATTACGTTGAATGATGAGGTTGTCATCAGCCGAAATGCTTGGGCAAAAAATTTCCCAGATTCTTCAAAAATGTTTATTGAAGTCAATACTTCCGTTTCTTTGTCTGACTTATACCGTGGTCTGATTGTTCAATCTGGTAACGATGCCAGTGTCGCTATTGCTGAGCATGTTGCGGGAAGTGAATCAGGGTTTGTGAGTTTGATGAATAGTTGGGCCGCCAAGCTTGAATTGTCTAACACGGCATTCACCAACCCTCACGGCCTAGACAGTGACGGTTTATATTCGACACCTTATGATATTGCCAAGTTGGGCCAAGCGATTATTCGTGACTTACCTGATATCTATCCGCTGTATAGCGAAACCTCGTTTACTTACAATGGCATCACTCAATACAACCGTAATGGCTTGCTTCGTGATCGTAGTATGAATGTCGATGGCATGAAAACTGGTTATACAAGCGGCGCGGGTTATAGTCTAGCGACTTCTGCAACACAAGGTGATATGCGTTTGATTGCCGTAGTGATGGGAGCGAAGAGTGAGAATGTTCGTGAATCAGAAAGCAAGCAGCTGTTGAGTTATGGCTTCCGCTTTTACGATACGGTAATGCCGACTGAGGCGGGTGCGGAACTTGCGAAAGCTCGAGTTTGGATGGGCGAAAAAGACGAGCTTACTGTCGGCGTAGCTAACGATGTTTATCTCACTTTGCCAAAAGGAGATGTAAAAAATCTGCAAGCGGAAGTTGAATACAACGGTGATTTAGTTGCGCCAATTTCTGAGCAACAAGTGGTTGGTAAAGTGCTTTACAAAGTCGACGGTAAGGTCGTAAATGAAGCCGAGCTCGTTGCATTGGAGTCCGTGGAGGAAGGCAGTTTATTCAAGCGAATTTTAGACTGGTTTAAGCAATTGGTCGCTAGCTGGTTCTAAACAGTAGCGAACTTCTGTCTATATCACTCTATCTTGTTAATGTTCTATTAAATCAATTTACTAAGGCGACCAACGTGGTCGCCTTACGTTTTTGGAATACTCGTTGCGTTAAAACACAGGCCCTCTTGTAAGGGTGTGTTTTTACCTGACCAAGAGCGTTTTGTGTTTTTGGGTGCGAGAGAAAAGAAACTAGAACAAGAATGGAGTGACACGTGCACAAGATTTTATCTTTGACATTGATTTTATCGCTCATGGGCTGCGCTATGCCTTACCAGCAGGAGGTCGATAGCGGCCAATGTGTTGGAGTCATGACCTCTCAGGATGCATATGGTTATTTAAACCCAAACCATTACACGATGCAGGTACTCGCGCTAAAGCAAGAAAAAGATGTGAAAGATTATATTCGCTATATCGATCCTAAGCATCCGGTTTGGGTTAACTGGAAAAACAGCCGAGGCACGCGTTGGTATACGGTAACTGTTGGTGATTTTAAAACGAAGCAGGATGCCTACAATGCGCTTTCTTCATTACCAAGCCGTGTAAAGCAGTCATCCCCGTTTGTGCTGACTTTTGCGGAAATGCAGCGTAAGCAACAAACGAGTGTTGTGAGAATGCGTTAACCAACAAAAAACGGAAGCGATGGCTTCCGTTTTTGTATTTAGGAGTAAGCTTAAAGCGCCGCTAAAATCGTTTCTGCTTTGCTTGCTTCAAACTCTTTTGGCTCTTCAACGTTTAGCTTAGTCACTGTGCCGTTTTCAATGATCATTGCGTAACGTTGTGAGCGAATACCACCAAAGCCGCCTGTATCCATTTCAAGACCTAATGCTTTAGTAAAGCTAGCGTCGCCATCACCCAACATCAAAATCTCAGAAGCGTTTTGAGCTTCGCCCCACGCTTGCATCACAAATGCATCGTTTACAGAAACGCACGCAATTAAATCAACACCTTTTGCCTTTAGCTCATCAGCTAATACCACATAGCCTGGTAGATGGGCTTCTGAACAGGTAGGGGTGAATGCGCCAGGTACAGCAAAGAGTACGACTTTCTTGTTCGCAAACAGTTCTGTAACGTCGTGGTTCACCATACCATCGGCAGTCAACTCACTTAGAGTTGCAACTGGTAGAGCTTGGCCTTGTTGAATCATGATTCTATTCCTTTTTGTGTGCTAGTTTAGCTTTCTCAGTCTAGCGTTTATAAATGCGGTTAACCACAGAGTTTTTGTAGGGTTTTAATACCTACGCGTTTGGCCTAAGGCGTGGCACTGATGCCTTTATTGCAAAGCTTCGTGCTGGTTTACGTATTGGCTAACAAGGTGACGATATTTCGCCTTTAACTCGTTATCGATAAAGCTGGCATCAATCGCGTTCATTGTAAATTGGGCAAGTTCACTCTTACTCATTGGATGTGCGTTGTTGACGGCCAGAAAGTTATCCGTCATGTAGCCACCAAAGTACACAGGATCGTCTGAGTTAATCGTTACAGCGACACCTTTTCGTAGCAAATCCACAATATTGTGATCTTTCATATCGTCGAATACACATAGCTTAAGATTCGATAACGGACACACTGTCAGTGGCATTTGGCTTTCGATTAAGGATTCAACTAATGCTTCATCATCAACACAGCGAACACCGTGATCCACGCGGCTCACGTAAAGCATTTCAATTGCATCGCTAATATTTTGTGCGGGGCCTTCTTCACCTGCGTGAGCAACGGTAAGTAAGCCTTCTTCTACTGCTTGTTTAAATACGCGCTTGAATTTAGCTGGCGGATGACCTTGTTCTGAAGAATCTAGTCCAACACCAATGATCTTATCACGGTGTTTCAGAATAGCCTGTAGGGTCTCTATGGCGCTCTCTTCTGAAAGGTGACGGAGAAAACACGCAATAATTTGCGAGGTAATGCCAAGTTTTTCGTGACCATCTTTTAGCGCACGAGCGATTCCATTGATAACAGTGTCAAAGTCTATGCCGCGTTCTGTGTGTGTTTGAGGGTCAAAAAAGATTTCGGTATGAATAACGTTGTCTTCTTTACAGTGCAGTAAGTATTCCCAAGTGAGATCGTAAAAATCTTGCTCCGTACGCAGAACTCCCGCTCCTTGGTAATAGAGGTCGAGAAATGATTGTAAGTCTGTAAACTGATATGCGCTGCGTAGTTCACTCGGAGAAGAGTAAGGGATCTCGATGCCGTTTCGTTTTGCTAATTTGAATAAGAGTTCCGGCTCAAGTGAACCTTCGATATGTAAGTGCAGCTCTACTTTTGGAAGACCTTGAATAAATGCGTTCATATTCCACCTTATGTGTATTGTGGATGCAGTTACTCTAAGAATAGGTATAGATAGAAATAAATCGAACGCTATCACAAAGAGTAAGACCCACGATGATCTCAACTCTTCGTAATCAGCACTTTGCGGGAACTGGTAGAGACCCCCAAACCATATCATTGGGGTTATACGAAGCAAACG